>JAFXOC010000371.1 GCA_017529085.1 Selenomonadaceae bacterium
CCGGCGTTTTGCTCTATGATACTTGTATACGGAATAACATAAATGATTCTTTTTTTATCATGTGTTATTGCATGATTTAATGCGAAAGCCATTGAAGAAATTGTTTTTCCGCCGCCTGTCGGAACTGTCATTCCAAAAATTGTTTCATCAGAATTTTTTCCTTTTTCAATACATGCCTTCAAAATTTCGCGTCGTTTCATATTTATCATCGACGCATTCTTTTTCGACAAAAAACGCTCATTAATATAATCGTCAAAACGATTTTTCAGCATAAGAATATTCGGATAATTTCCCCTTTCATTATTGTAATTTTGCATAAAATTTTCCGTATCCAAGAAATCCGCGTCAACTAAACACGAAAACAACATTCTCACATAAAATTGAACGGAAAATTTAGTTTTTAAACTCATCGCAATATTAGATTTCACATTCTTTAAAGGCTCTTCCAATTCTTCCTTATAAGCCGAATAAACCGGCAATTCCTTTCCCGATCTCCGCTTCATTCTACCGTAAAAAGTAGAATCCAAAGGCGTATCCAATCTGCTTCCGCAGTCAAGCAATCCCGTATGATGACTTGCTATAACATACGCAACAGGAAAGTATCCTTTGTTGCCTGCGCTCATAATCAGATTTGCGCCCGCCGTAGAGTGATCGACTTTTTTCCCACCTCCGTTACTCAAATAAGTTTGAAATTCCTTGGAATATTTACCCACGTCGTGATACAATCCCGCAAGTTTACCGTACAAGCCATCCCCAAAAGCCTCGGCAAAAATCTCGGCTCTTTTAGAAACACCGTCAAGATGATCGATTAAACGTTGCATGCGACCATCCTCATGATTAATGTGCGCCAAATACCTCATAAATTCCACCTACCAATAACTTACATCGTAATTAACTCAAAAGCGACCAATGATCTTTCGAACTTATCCGAAACACCATTGGTCGCTTCTGCATATGCTATAGTGAACGCCAAAAATATTTTACTTAGTTTTGCTCCCCCGCCCTTCGGGCGGGGGAGCAAAATACAAAATTTATTGTCGTTCACTATAACAATCTCACACCACATCATAAATAGCTAAAAGGCGTAGCGATTCTCATAAAACTCCTGCCGCAAGCGCAAGGCTCAAGAGTCTTGCTTACGGCTTGCCCTGTTCTATAACGAATAAGAGGCATAGCTTCTGCGGTAAGCGTCGTAATCACAAGCTCGCCCATTCTATGTTCTTCTTTAACCTCCGCATCGCTCCCGAAAGCTACAATTTCCGCTAAAAATGCGTCTTCGGCAACGTGCTGCCCCAAATGCTCCTTGCATTGGTAAAGCATTCCCGCCGTAGAGAGTTCTTGCGGCGCATATAGATTAAAAACCTTCGTCTTTGTGCGCTCTTCTATATGCGCTTGCAACGGGTTTTGTATATTATCAAGATTTATGCAGATAATTCGCTTGACAGGATAATCCGCAATATTTTTTCCCGATGCCTGAAGCTGGATAATAAGCTGCATAATAAGCTGCGGAGTGCTTATTAAAGTATCCATCCCAACATTTTCCAGAAGCTTCATCCACACTTTATGCCCAATTCCGAGAGGCACCGCCATTGCGCCGATTTCCTCCAATGCGGACTGAACACCCATAAGCCTGCTGTCGGTTAAATCTCCCTGAAGTCCCACAACAGCGGCTGAGCTCACTCCGGCTGCCATCATCGTTCTTTTGACAAGTTCCGCATCCCAATCTTTATCGCCTTTCGTATAAAGATGTATATAATCCCCCGTCAAAGTTTCGCTGTGATGATACCGCACAATACCGCTAAAAGGCACAGTCAATCGTGAAAGAGGATCGCTATGCCTAATATCGCTCTTTGTCACAAAAGGCAACTTTGCAATATCGTCAAGGGTTTCGATGTCGCTCGCGCAAACATTGGCTTCTGCAAATTTTTCACGATAAAATTTGCTTTTTTCCTCAGCCCACGCCACTACTTTCTTTAACCGCTCAAGCTGTATCTTCTGAAGC
>JAFXOC010000372.1 GCA_017529085.1 Selenomonadaceae bacterium
TTCATAAAACGCTATATCCTCGTCGTTTAATATTACCCTTTCAGCCTCCATCATCTCACTAAAACTTAGATAATGAAAATAAACCGTTCTCGTGTGAAACCACTCTAAATGGGCGTAATGAATGGGCGAAAAGGCGATAAATATTTTTTTCGGCGGCGCATTACTCTTTAGATAAGTATTAAGCGCATAATACATCTCAATCGCCGTCACCCCTCCTATTGAGATATTATAAGACTTATCCGAAATCACATCGGGCAAAATTCCAACTTTTGGAACGGAATCACCCATAAACAGTATTTCGTTATCTTTGCCGCTCTCCGTGATATAATCCTTTTGTTCTTCCCAATACGGATATTCAATATCCCCGTAATACATTTGGGGGATTAACCATATACATAAATCGGATAACAAAAAGAGAAACACAAAAATGCCGAGGACTCCGAAAACATAAGATTTATGCTTCACGCTACTCCCCCATCAAAATTGAAAATACAAAAATTCCGTAGGTTTCGTCATTGCTAAAAACGAAAGGAAAAATCCGATTCCTATAAAAACCATCCATAAAACGCTAGGTTTAAATTTTTTTACGAGATTATTCGAACTTGGCGAAAACGATACGATTAAAACAGACAAGAAAAAAGCCAGTTGGAAGAAAAAGCCCGGCGGATTTTCAACGGGTAAGAGCATTTGCGGCAGTCCGCCCTTTACGGCAAAGTAGCTTTCTTGCAATACTATCCCGTTTGCGCCGAACATGGCGTAAATCACATTCATAGCTTCATTCACGCTGTTGGCTCTAAAAAAAATCATGCCGAACAGAATAGTAAGCAAAGTCAGGAGTCGTGATAAAGCAGTCGGAATAACTATATTCGTCTGTTTCCAAAGATAATTAACGGCAACGGCAACGGCGCTTATGGCGGCGAATATCACAAACGTCCAACCTGCGCCGTGCCAAATCCCCACGCAAAACATCGTCGTCGAAGCGGCAAAAATCGTATGTTTTAAAGACGGCTTTTTAAATTTTCTCATTATAGGCATATAAATGCAAGCAGTCAAAGCGTTTGTAAGGGAAATATGCCAGTTTTGCCAAAACTTTATCATGCTTGTGGCTCGAAATGGAGCATTAAAGTTTATCGGAATATCAAAATTCAGCATCTTCGCAAGTCCTACCGCCATATCGCTATACCCTGAAAAATCAAAATAGAGTTCTAGCATATAGCATACTGAAATAAGCCACGCCGTAAAAAAAGTTATTTCATCCGTATTTGCAAAACCAAAATTAACATAAGGAAAAAGCGCATCCGCTATCATGGTTTTTTTAATCAAACCTATTGTAAAAAGCGTCAAGCCTTTGGAAAAGTTATCCCAATTTACTTTGCAGAGCGAACTGTCCTTAAATTGACGAATCATTTGGTGGTGATAAAGGATAGGTCCCGCCAAAAGATGCGGAAAAAAGGACACAAACAGCGAATAATTTAAAAGATTAGTTTCCTCGACTTCACTTGCGTATGCGTCCCATAAAAACAAAAGTTGCGTTATGGAAAAGAACGAAATGCCAAGCGGCAAAATTATGGGCAAAATCTCAAAATTCGCGCCCAACTCGTTTAAAGTATCAAGGAAAAAATTAAAATATTTGAAATACCCAAGCAAACCTAAATTAAAAGCAATGCCACAATAAAAAACATACTTTGCCCGAGATTTTTGATTATGATTTTTTAATTTCGAAATTAGTTTATATATCCAAAAATTCGCCGCTATGCTGATTAAAAGCAACGGCAAAAAGCGAACGTCCCAATAAGCGTAAAAAATCAAACTGAAAAATACGAGAGAAGCGTTCGCCTTAGAGTGTTCGTTATATTTTCCCAACAGGAAATATACTGCCAAAA
>JAFXOC010000040.1 GCA_017529085.1 Selenomonadaceae bacterium
AGGACTTTGCAGGGCTTCGGGGTAATATTTTTGTAAAAAATCGGTGGCAATATCTTCTAAATTTGATATATCCATTACAGGCACAAAATAATCGGTAAGGGCGTTCTTGACTTGAATTTTCCCCAAATACTCGTTGATATTTACGCACTTGAAATCCTTTAAATTACACGATAAATCTCCCGTAGCCTTTATCGTATACCATAATCTTATTTCTTCCTCGTCATCGTAGTGGTAATCGCCCTCTTGAACAACCACATTCGCTATAACGGTTATTATAATATCAAGCGATAAATCCTCCCTGCCGCTGGCATCTACACGAGCGATTTCAATATCCGACAAGTTATATACGCCTACTTGATGTAATTTATGACATTTTTCTTCTACGGAATCGGGGTTCATTTCTATATAATCGGATACATATTGAAAAATCGCATTATAGAGATTGTTTTGAACATAACCTTTGAAAGAATGCTCCATATGATTTGCCTTTCATTTACTAAACTGGTTATAAGACATAGAAATAAAAAGTTACTTTTGCGATTCCAAAGTCTCGCGTACCGCATTTTCCCCTGCTTGATATTCGCCGTAACCGACAGATTCGCTTATATCAAAGGCGGGATCTGCGTAACCTTTTTTTCCATCCATCTTTAGTACGCACCATTGATGTGTCCATCTGTTTTTATTTGCGTGCGCCCATTTGTAACCCATAAATTCAAGAACACGTCCAAGCGCAGTAGTTGTCCCTGCACAGGTGGATATTTTTGCTATAAAGACCCCGTACGGCGTTCTATAGTACTTATTTGGGTCAGAACCATATTTTCCCTCAAATGAGATTTTGCGTACAATTGTCGCGGCTAATTTAACTTTATCCAAGTCGGTAGTTAGATTTTTTTGAGCCAAAACATAATTTGCGATTTCACGGGCGACTTTATCAGCTTGCGCTCTTTGATCACTTGTGATATTGCTTGTATAATATTCGTGTGTAGTCGTTATGGTTATGGGAGAAACTTGCACTTGTTCTATACCAAACCACTGCGCTTTGTCATCCCATTTAAAACGAAATTCGCCTCTTTGCGTCTCATTTGAGGTATTGTGATATGGCACAATTATTGAATCTTCGTAAAATAACACATCTTCTGACAAATGAAAAGCGCGTGGGTCTTTGAAGTATTTTCTCTTTATATCGGCGGTATCAAAATATTTTACATAACTTCCATCAAGTTGCCTTCCAATTACCGTATGAGTAGGTCCTATCAATCCCGATGGATCGCTATTAATTAAAATGTAATACCTACTGCTACTTGCTTCCACAAAATTTAACTGCGTTGGTATTCCCATTCCGACCGAAACGGTATTTTTAATATCCTGATCGCCAATCTGCGATATAACACCGCTTCCACCATTTTTAGAATCGTAGTGAAAATATATAGACCTCCCGCCTAAAGCAAAATAAGCAACTCCTTTATTATACGGAATATTTCCCTTTTTGAAATTATAGGCTTTGATAAATTGAGGATTAGTAAACGGCTGTCCAATGTTGGATATTGCGCCTTTTATCTCAAATATTCCGGATGGAGCTAATGTAATCTCACCGACATTTTTTGACCGATAAAATTTCATAGCCAACGCATTTGCGGAAAATATGAAAAATATCAATAACATGATAACACTGATTTTTTTCAAACTTATCACCTCGTAAAATATGCAACCGCCCGCGACAAAATACATTTATCGCGGGCAAGCATAACAACGCCGATATAGATTTTAAACATTCATAATTGAAAAACCATTGGCTTAACTCTTTTTAATTTTTCCTCGGTTAGTGTTTTATCAAGACTATCCAAACCTTTTCCAATAAGCTTTATTGCCTCGTAACCAACAAGCCCGGGATTAGGTCCTATTGCAGCTTTAGCCATATCATACGCAACTGATTTAGCCATATCAATCCCAAGTTTTGCACCGTTTTCCGCAATGGTATCCGCAATAGTTTTTCCAACATCAATTCTTTCTACGATATGTTTTAGTCGATTTTGGATTCCCGCTTGAGCCAATGTATCCATCGCGGATTGTGACCCTGATTTTATTCCGGACAAACTTGATTCTACACCAGATTCTATAAGATTATCTATTATATGCTCACTAATCTTTTCTTTCATGGGCGTAACAAGAATTTGATTTATCCTATCATTTTCCAAATCTTTATAACTTGATACCAAATCTTTTATCTTGGAAATCATGTCCAAAGACTCAAACCATTTATCTACAATATTTGATACTTGAGCATACATTGAACTTGTAGAATTATTGGTAACAACTATGGAATGCGTTCCTTTAGGAGCATTTATTTTTGTGCGCGTAGAGTTATACTCATCGGTTATAGGGCTTTCCCATCCGTACGATAATGTATTGTTTAATAATTTACCGGCTTCAGAAAACCACTTATCCGCATCGGTAATAACATGACTATGTGGCTCTACACGATCAACTCCGATTAGTTTTCCGTCTGCATTATAATACTCGATAAAACCTGCAGCATTCTGAGTATTGTACAAATCAAACGATATAGGCGTTTCTGAATCCTTATTCTCATTAACATTCATATTAAAGATGAATAATCCGCCCCCATCTGCAATATAGCTGAGATTTCTATAACCGGGCGTTAAATCAAATACTCTTCCTGATCCTGTTCG
>JAFXOC010000373.1 GCA_017529085.1 Selenomonadaceae bacterium
AAAATGGATTATTTGAAACAGTTTTCGCTTGAAGGAAAGGTAGCGCTTGTAACGGGAGCGGCTTATGGAATTGGGTTTGCTATCGCAAAAGCTTATGCTAAGGCGGGTGCGCAGATTGCGTTTAATTGCCGCGGCGAGAAGCACATGGCGGAAGCCGTTGAGGCTTATAAGAAGGAAGGCATTGACGCTAAGGGATATTTCTGCGATGTTACTAAGGAAGACGAAGTTCAAAAAATGGTGAAAGACATCGAGAAAGAACTCGGCACTATTGATATTTTGGTGAACAATGCGGGAATTATCAAGCGTATTCCCATGATAGAAATGAGTACGGAAGAATTCCGTCAGGTTATAGATATTGATTTGAACGCGCCATTTATTGTGTCGAAAGCTGTAATTCCGGGCATGATAAAGAAGGGTCACGGCAAGATTATAAACATCTGCTCCATGATGAGCGAACTTGGCAGAGAGACCGTTTCCGCTTATGCGGCGGCTAAAGGCGGCTTAAAGATGCTAACGAGAAATATTTGCTCCGAGTACGGCAGCGCAAATATTCAGTGCAACGGCATAGGCCCGGGTTATATCGCGACTCCGCAGACTGCGCCGCTTAGAACCGAAGGTCATCCCTTCAACAGCTTTATCTTGTCGAAGACTCCGGCGAACCGTTGGGGAACTCCCGAAGATTTAGAGGGTCCCGCAATTTTCTTGGCGTCGGACGCGTCTAACTTCGTGAACGGTCATATTCTCTACGTTGACGGCGGTATCTTGGCTTATATCGGCAAGCAACCGTGATTTTCTTGGGGCGCTGCCCCAAACCCCGGCAGGACGCTGCCCTGCACCCGCCAAAGGGCATAGCCCTCTGGACTCCCGGGTATTGGGTTAAGCGGATTAACTGCGTTATCTTTTCAAAGAACATTTAGATTACTTTTTTTGGTTTGTGAAAGGTTGATATAAATGGATAAATCTGTAGTAATGCAAAAACTTTCCGATATAGGCGTTGTTGCGGTTGTTCGCGGCAAGACCATGGAAGACGGCGTAAAGACTGCGGACGCTTGCATCGCCGGCGGCGTTAAGGCTATAGAGTTGGCTTTTACCACTCCTGACGCGCCTACAGCTATTAAGACTTTGGTGGATAAATACGCAAACAACGACAGCGTTGTTATCGGCGCGGGTACCGTTTTGGAGCCTACAACCGCTCGTCTTGCCATTATTGCGGGCGCAAAGTTTATCGTTTCCCCCGCATTTGATAAAGACGTTGTTGAGATGTGCAACCTTTATCGCGTTGTTTCCTGCCCCGGCGTACTTACTCCCGCTGGCGTTGTGGACGCGTTAAAGGCGGGCGCGGATATTATCAAGATTTTCCCAGGCGATATTGTCGGATTAAATATGATTAAAGATATTCACGGTCCGTTACCTCAGGCGCAGCTTATGCCGTCGGGCGGCGTGAACGCCGAAAACGCCGCCGATTGGTTAAAAGCGGGTTGCGTTGCGGTAAGCGCGGGCGGCAGCTTGACGGCGGGCGCAAAGAAAGGCGATTATGCGGCCGTAACAGAAATGGCGAAAAAATTTGTGGCGGCGGTCGAGTCTGCTCGCAAATAAGAAATTATTAAGGACGCAAGGACTTTCCTTGCGTCCTTATGCAAAAACGAAATGTTTGAAAATTTATGCAATTTGATTGATTAGGGGAGAGTAAGATGTCTGTTCACGTTATAAACGAAGCGAAACGGTGCTTGCAGTGTAAAAAGCCCATGTGTAGATTGAAGGGTTGTCCTATTGAGACCAATATTCCCGAAATGATTCGGCTGTTTCTTGAGGGAAATGGTTTGGAAGCGGCGGCGATGCTCTTTGCGAATAATCCGATGAGTATGTTCTGCTCCCTTGTCTGCGACCATGAAAAACAATGCGAAGGTCATTGCGTGCAAGGCATTAAGGGTTCTGCGATACATATTTCAAGTATCGAACATTATATTTCGGACGCATTCTTTGAAAAATTAGTGCTTGAAAAAGAGGCGCCAAAAGGTAAGAAAGTCGCTATCGTAGGCAGCGGTCCCGCAGGTATGGTCGTAGCTGTCGTACTGGCGCAAAAGGGCTATGACATAACCATTTTTGAAAGAAAAGACAAAATCGGCGGCATGATGCGTTACGGTATTCCTGAATTCAGACTTCCCAGAACACTTTTAGAACGGTATGGAAAGAAACTTCGCGAACTTGGAATTCACATTCGCCCCAATACGACAATCGGCGGCGCGTTGCATCTTGACGATTTGTTCGGCGACGGGTACAAAGCTATCTTTATCGGCTCCGGTACATGGCGCGCGCGTCGTTTGGGCGTTCCCGGCGAAAGTTTGGGCAATGTGCATTATACGATAGATTATCTCCAAAGTCCCGAAGCTTATGAATTAGGCGATACGGTGGCGGTTATAGGCGCGGGCAACTCCGCTATGGATGCTGCGCGTACTGCGCTTAGACGGGGCGCGAGATTTGTTTCGATTTACGCGAGAGGCTTGAAGTCCAGCGCAAGCGAAAGAGAAGTCGAATATACACTAGCCGACGGCGTGGATATATTCTATGGCATGGGCGTTAAAGAAATAACGGATAAAGGACCGGTTTTCGTGAAACGCGAATATGACGAAAACGGAAATTTGGTATCGGAAGGCGAACCCGAACTTCACGAGGCGGACAGCACGATTATTGCCGTAAGCCAGCGTCCGAAAGATAAACTTGTAAACACGACTCACGGGCTTGATTCAAACGACAGAGGATTATTAGAAGTAGACGAAAAAGGTCAAACAAGCCGCGAGGGGATTTTCTCCGCGGGCGACGTTGTAACGGGACCTTTGAACGTTGTGAAAGCGGCGAGAGCCGCAAAAGAGACGGCGGAAAATATGGCGGCTTATCTCGAAAGTCTTTGATATTATACGCTTACGATTGCCTATTCAGGCAATTTTAACATCGATTGCGCAAATTTTGGCGATTTGCGCAGTCGATGTTTTTTTACGGTTACAATTTTTTGATGAACCGACCATGGTCGCGTTTTTTTGCGGAATGATTTACAAATTTTTTGAATTGTGGTATAATGGTCCCAAGTGTGGTGGCGACTTGGAATAAGTCGGCGACCTGTGGACGGCATATATAACGATAATGAGCATCTTATGGCGGTTTAATTTTACAACAATCTACGAAAATTATTCCTAAAAAACTCTGGATTTTTAGTAGGAAAAATATTTTTTTTATAGAATAATTTAATTAGAATCAAATTACCCGCTATGAGGTTGCGGGAGAGATTAAAGGGGTGTAATCCATGAATGCAAAAAAATCCATGTTAATCGCCTCGTTATTTGCCGCTAGCCTGTTTGTCACGGGTTGCGGCGGATCGGCTTCTTCAAATAAAGTTTTTTACGCGTCCCATACGGAGGCGACCGCCTTTGTGGGCAGCGTGTTAAAGGGCGTCGAGTCGAGGGAAAGTTCAAAGGGAGTAGAGATTGAATTCATAAACTCAAACAGAGATGCAAATTTGCAGGTTGATCAGTTATTAGGCGCAATAGACAACAAGCCTGCGGCGATAGTTTTGATTCCAGTCGACGCAGATGCGCTTATTCCCGCTGTCGAGAAGGCGAACGATGCGGGAATTCCCGTTATAGCAACCAACAGGGATTTAAACGGCGGCAAATTCGCCATGGTAAAATCCGACGATAAGCAAGCCGGGATGTTACAAGGTGAGTTTATGGCGAAAAATCTTCCGCCTAACGCAAACGTTGTCTATTTAATGGGCGAGAGCACCCAAGGCAGCGCAAGGGAACGCTTTGAAGGTTTTAAAGAAGCTTGTTTAGATAAGAGAAAAGACGTAACGCTTTTGGCAAAGGTGGACGCGAACTGGAGCGAAGCGGAAGCGTTAAAATACATGACTCTTTGGATGAGTATGTTCCCCAAAATCGACGGGGTTATAGGCGGCAACGATACGATGGCGCTGGGCGCGATGAAGGCGCTCTTGGCTGCGGGCAGGACCGGAGTTTTAATATCGGGGGTTGACGCTAAAGGCGAAGCCGTTGAAGCCATAAAAGCGGGAAAGATGAGCCACAGCGCAAAACAGAATGCGGATAAATTATCGGAAGAAATAGCGAAGTTGATAGAAACGGCAAGGAGCACGGGGGAAGTGCCTGCGGGCGAAGTGCGTGTACCGTTTACTCCCGTCACCGCCGAAACTTTGAAGTAAGGAGGCGAGAAGATGTTTTCCATTGCAAACTCTATTTTGGACAGATTTCCCGTGCGGTTTAAGATTTTGCTTCTCGCCATGAGTATGCTTGTGGGCGTATGCCTTGTGGCGGCGGTGGGGATTTATTCCAACCACGAATCGAAACTTGCCATCGACAATATGTATAATTCCAACCTGATGACGACGCAGTACCTTAACGACGCCAACAACCAGCTCCGTTGGATTGTGCTTGACGTGGCGTTTTTGCAGCAGCAGAATTTCACCGTGGATAACAGAAAAGTGCTTTTGACGGATATTTCCAACAAGCTGAAATCCATAGCGGGAAACATCGCAAAGGTTAAGGAGATAGACAAGAGCAAGAGAGCGCAGGATACAATAGCCGCGCTTGAAGGGCATATAACGAACCTTACCGCAAAGGTAAAGGAATCGGAAGGTTTGGGTACAAGCCCGGAAGACAGAGTTAAACTCATCGACAATCTCTCTGCGGCGAACGCCATAGGCGCAGATCTTGCGGTGCTTACCCCCGACAACGTGCTTCAGGGGAAATTGCTTTTTGAAGCCAATAATCAGGCTTATCATACGGCGAACATTATTTTCGGCATTATAATCTTGTTGGGGGTTATCGCAGGGGCTACGTCTTCCCTTGTGATAGCGAAGAATATCGCCGATCCCTTGGAAGAATCCGTGCAACAGATGAATGCGGTTGCGGACGGAGATTTATCCGGGAACATTCCACAAAATTTGCTTAACAAGCGGGACGAAGTGGGCGGCACGGTACACGCTTTGGATAAGATGCAACGCTCTTTGAGAGAATTTTTGTCATCGGTAACGGCTGAAGCGGATAAAAGCGTAGCCATGGGCGAGGACGTGCAGCGACTCGTCAGCGACCTCAGCGACAGCGCGCAGGATATGAGCGCGGCATCGGAAGAAATGGCGGCGGGTATGCATGAGACAGAAGCTTCCACCTCCGATTTGCAGGATTTAAGCACGAAGATAAGCGAACAGATACAAGAAAACGCCAAGGGCGCGGAAGAAACGGAAAATTATACGAAAGAAGTCGCCGAACGGGCTTCCCGATTGCAAGCCACCATGTCCGAATCCTCCAACGAAGCGCAGAGAGTTTACACGGCGACAAAGACTTCCGTTGAAGAAGCCATCGAATCCGCAAAAGTGGTGGAGCAGATAAACCAGCTCACCGAGGACATTACGGCTATAGCGGAACAAACCAATCTTTTGGCGTTAAACGCAGCGATAGAAGCGGCGAGAGCCGGCGAACACGGCAGAGGTTTTGCGGTGGTTGCGGACGAGGTGCGAAAACTTGCGGAACAGTCCCACAACACGGCAAGCAATATCCAAACTCTTACGGGAAAGGTTACAAATTCGGTGCAAGACCTTTCAAAAGGCGCGCTCGATATGTTAAAGTTCATGGAGGACAAAGTAAGCAAGGATTACGACCTCATCAACGAAACGGCGACGCAGTACCGTAAAGACGCGGATTACTTGCGCGGGTTTGCACAAAAGAGCAACGCCACTTCAAGGGATTTGGCGGACGCGGTGGTTGTAATGAAGAGCGCCATGGACGAAATCGCAAAAGCCACCCACGACAGCGCAACGGGCAACACTTCCGTCGCGGAAAAAGTTACCTTGGTTGCGGCGAAGGCAAGCGAAATTTTGGACAAAATCAACATGAGCCAAGAAGGCGCGGAGAATTTGAAAGCGCAGGTTGCAAAATATAAGGTGTAAGTTTATAAAATGGGAGTCCGGAGGGGCGAAGCTCCTTTGGCAGGGTCAAGGGGCAGCGCTCCTTGTGGGGTTTGGGGCGAAGCCCCAACAAAAGGACAACAAGATGAGAGTTCTACAGATTGGTATGACCCGCAATGTCGGCGGACTTGAAACTTATTTAATGTCACAGTATCGCAAATTAAAGAAAGTTTCTTATGATTTTATGAATATCACGGGCGAATATGAAATAGTTTTTG
>JAFXOC010000374.1 GCA_017529085.1 Selenomonadaceae bacterium
GGATTTTATTATTTTTATAATTTCACTTTTGTTGAAAATGTTGTATAATGAATAAAAAGTGCAGTAGGGGTGTTTACAATGATTAGACGAGATATTTCAGATTTTAATGTTGAAGGGAAAAAAGAGCGTTATGCTGTTAAGGAAGTCAGAAATTTTATAGACAGCGATAAGGCTTTAGACGGAAATATCTTGATTTTATACGGATTGCGCCGGACAGGGAAAACAACAATTATGGAACAGGCTTTATCTGGTTATCAGGATAAAAATTTGTGCGCTTTCTATGAAGTACAAGAAAACGATACTATGGTTGATATAGAAGAAACTCTTTTCGATGCTTCAAAACAAGGAATCAAAGTTATTTGTTTTGACGAAATAACGAAAGCCGATGATTTTATAACAAATTCCGCTTCCTTAGCCGATGTATTTGCAAAAAAGGATATGCGTATAATTGTAACGGGAACAGATTCTCTTTCTTTTGTTCTTGCGACAAACCACGAACTTTATGGTCGCGCTTACGAAATTAACACAACATATATTCCGTTTGCCGAACACGCCGAAGTGCTTGATACTAACGATATGGACGATTATATACAGTTTGGCGGTCTTATGTGCAAAGGGAAAGATATTGGCGATAAATTTATATACGACTATAATTCTGCTCTAAAATATTTAGACAGCGCAGTTTCCGAAAACATTGTCAACAGTTTAAAAAAGAATAATGGAGATAGCTATTTAGAAGAATTGTCAAAAAAAGAATTACAAACCATTATTGAGAAATTAGTGGAAATTTATAGCGGAAGTTTTAACAAAAAAAGTATTCAAAATAAATTGACAAAGGTTTCTGTTAATTATCCCATAAAGTTTTTAGCAAACTTAATTGACGATGATCTCATTCGTCCGATAACATCGAACAATCGGGAAATTGCCAAAGACTTTGCGGAAACTATAAATGCCGATACAGAAATAAAAACGCAAATTAACGCAGAAATGATAACAGAATTAAAAAATTACTTAACAGATTTAAATTTAGTTTCGGTAACATCAACTGTTAAGTTTAGATATAACGAAGAAGGTTGGAATAGTGAAAAGCCGGAATACGAATACTATATAATTCAACCTGCGATTAAATTTAACCATTTGCTCAAAGGTAAAGATTTTTTTAAAAACGCTCCGTATTATAATAAACTTTCCAATTTGGAAAAAGACTTTCTGGAAACGAAACTGGAAGAAAAAATTTTCGGTGATATGTTGGAACAGATTGTACTTTTTGATACCTCTAAGGCGTTAAATGTAAATTTAGTCAGATTTGACAAAAAGAAATACGAAGTGTATAAACCGTCATTTATTGTCAACAATCAAAAAAAAGGTGAATTTGATATGTTGATTTATGACACGAATAGGTATAAATATTGGGGATTTGAAATCAAACATACTACCATGCCATTTATAGCGCAAGAAAAACATTTGCAAGACGAGGCTTTTTTTCCTATACTGGAACATAATTTCGGACATAGGGAAAATGTATGCGTTCTTTACCGTGGAGAGCCGTTTTTAAGCGCGGATTCCGATACCATTTATCTTAATGTTACCGATTTTTTGTGTTCTATAAATCGTACTCATGATGTTGAAAAAACCATTTTAGAATTAACACAAAATTTGAGTTCACGTGAAATTCCAAAGGAAGAAGTCTACGATCCTAGACAAGCTGAAATCAAACAGCAAAGAAATATAAATTTTGAAGAAGTTTACAACTTGTATCGCAAAGAAGAAAATATGATAAGTAATAAAGCGCCGATAGAGTTTATGAAAGAAATCGTTAAAATTCACGGTGCGGATTTTAATGTAATAAACGAAGCTATTGAAGCGGTAACTAAGGTAGAATACGAAACAACGGAATTTTCGGTAAAACTTCTTCAGGACATTAGGAATACGGAAGAATATAAAAATGCTTCCGTTGCGGAAAAGAGTAAACCAAAAGACTATACAATGTAAGATATAAAATCCCGTCCACAATGGACGGGATTTTAATTTTTTCAAGAAAAACCGGAATATTTGAGGTAAAAAATAATTTAGAATATATTTAACGGATTTTTTATGATATGTGAAGGAGATGTTATGTATGTATAACGGAGAGTACGATAAAGAAAGTGTCACGCTTAAAGAGGAATTGGGTCGAAAAAGATTTGACAAAGAAAATTGCGAAGCAATTTTATATACTGCGGATTATTACTTTGAAAATAAAGAGGTAGCTGATACCAGAGTGGTGAAGTTTGTAAATAATAATGGGAATACATATCACGGTATATTGAGTGGCATAAGGCTAGGTGAAAAATCGCCTAACAATCTGGATAAGTACAGTTCAACCGATGATTTTTACGGTTCCGGGGAATTTTGGTGTCCTGAAACATTAGTGCCTGACAACGAAGAAGAAAATCCTTGCGAAATTTATATTGACGGGAAATGCGTAAATGAGAAAGGGTTAAGCGAATGGGAAAAAGAAAAAGAATTGGAAGCTGAAGAAGCTGCAACCAACGAAGCCATTGAAAGAAGATATAAATATGAACAGGAATACGATAAACGCTTTGAAGAAATAGAGGAAAGCATTGAAAATACTACTTCCGATAATGTGAAAAACGCTGACAATCAAATTTTGAAAAGTCCTCCACCGCCTGTTATTGACGGCGTGTCTATACAGATAAACGGCATTGACGATTTATCCGTACATGAGGCGAAAAATTATATTGACCTCGTTGTGAAAAAGGTTCAAGAAAACGCTCGGAAAAACCTTTCAAGCATTACTGTTACCAAGCAAGAGGATGGGCGCATAAAATTAGATTACGCTATACAACACGAGAAATTTGAAAGAATAAGAAGAATCACAGGATATTTGGTTGGAACTATGGATAAATGGAACAATGCAAAACGCGCCGAAGAATCTGAAAGAGTGAAACATTTAGCGGGAGAGGATAACATGGACGCTAATGATGTACGAGAAAAAAATGAGGCATTGGAAAAAATAACAAATTCTGCGATGGACGGTAAAATCAGTTGGGAAGAAGCCGACAAACTTTATTATGCCGAACATTTAAAATTCGGAGATTTCAAGGAGGCGTTGTTTAATTTATATAGCGGGAATCCTTCTATTTCGGAGGAACAGTCGCTCGATTTTATGAAAGATGTGGTAAAGATTCACGGCACAAACTCGCAAAAATTAAATGACGCTGTTACTGCGGTAGCTGATTTTAACGGCGAATCCTATGCGGGAAATTTGGTAAAACTCTTAAACAACGCAAAAAACACAGATGAATATCGCAACGCTTTAAAAGCGGTACAGGGCAAAGAACAAGAACATTTAGTGAAACAACAAAATACAATGTAAGATATAAAATCCCGTCCACAATGGACGGGATTTTGTTATTTATTTGTAAAAGTCAAGAAAAACCGAAAAAAGTTGGCAAATATTTTTTGTATAATCAGCATAAAGACATTTGAAGCAATAAGGAGATTTTATGAAGGTTACATTAGGGAGTTTATTTGACGGAATCGGAGGATTCCCACTTGCCGCAAAAAGGAACGGAATAACGCCTGTATGGGCAAGCGAGATTGAAAAATATTGCGTCCTGATAACAAAAATAAGGTTTCCCGATATGCTTCATTTAGGAGATATAACCGAAATTAACGGAAAAACCATAGAGCCTGTCGATATTATTTCAATGGGCAGTCCTTGTCAGGATTTGTCGATTGCAGGGAAGCAACAAGGCTTAACCGGGGAAAGGAGCGGATTGTTTTTTGAAGGAATCAGAATTGTGCGGGAAATGCAAGAGGCAACCAACGGAAAGTACCCAAGATTCCTTGTTTGGGAAAATGTCAACGGGGCAATTTATTCAAATAAAGGATATGATTTTAGAACGGTACTCGAAGAAATCTCAAAAACTGATATTCCAATGCCTAACAGCGGAAAATGGGCAGGTGCGGGAATGGTTAGAAGCGATAAATGTGAAATTGCATGGCGAATCCTTAACGCTCAATACTTCGGAGTACCCCAACGGCGTAAGAGAATCTACCTTGTCGCAGATTTTGGAGGTGACTGTGCCGGAAAAATATTATTTGACGCCAAAAGCGTGTGTGGGGATTCTTCGGAGATCTTACCGAAAACAGACAATGCTTCCGCAAGAATTAAAAATAGCGTTGAAGAAACAGGTAATATCAAAGACTTAAAACTGTTTGATACAAATTATATCGGTGTTGACGGTATCAGGGAATACAACGATGGAGTTGCACCGTGCGTTTTGCAAGAATACGGAGCGGGAGGCAATCATGTTCCGCTTGTAACCTATTGTATTTCGGGGAATATCATAGACAGAAAAGTAAAGAACGGAGGGAATCACTTAGGAATAAAAAAGGATATTGCTTTTACTTTGGACACGCATTATCCTCACGCAGTAGCTTATGGGATTGGCAGGGATGCTTTTAATCAAGGGAGAAACGGCAAATTCGGGATAAGCATTAACAAAGAAGTTCAACCTACGCTTGTCGCAAAAGGCGTAGGAGCGGTTATGGCAAATGAAGTCGTAAGACGGCTAACGCCGCTTGAATGTGAACGCTTGCAGGGTTTCCCCGATAATTGGACAAAAACAAACCATA
>JAFXOC010000375.1 GCA_017529085.1 Selenomonadaceae bacterium
CCCGCTACGAAATGGCGCAGATGATTGCAAAGGCTATGGCGAAACAGCCTAAAAATACCAACGACAAGGCTCTTTTAGATAAACTTGTTGCGGAGTTTAGAGATGAGCTTGACAACCTCGGCGTCCGCGTCGCAAAACTTGAAAAACACGCGGATGTAGTTAAATGGGAAGGGGAACTGCGTTACCGCTATTGGTCAAATCGCAGCCAGTCTCGCTATGAAAAAGGCAAAGATAATACCAACCATCTCTTGTTCCGTTTGGAACCCACCGCAGAGGTTAATTCCAACTGGAGCGTAAAAGCTCGTTTGGATGCGGAAACCGACCTCAAAAAGGACGAGAGCGGTAGCGTTGAATTAAAACGCGCTTACGCGGAAGGCAATTATAACAATTTCTTGATTCAAGCAGGTAAAATTCCTTTTTACTCCGTAGCTGACGACGGTCTTGTCATGGACAGCGAACTCTCCGGCGCAAGGGTTGAAATCGGCAAAGATGTAAAACTTGCGCTTCAAGGTGGTCGTTGGAAGGTTGAGGATCACGACGGAATACTTCAGGCGGGAGCGGAAGTAGCCGGCGACACAACCGCAAGCTATTGGGGCGCAGAAATTCTTTACAACAAAAATAAGTTTGACGGCGGCGTAGGCTACCATCATTTCAACAGCGAAGGCTTCAGTGTCGGAAAAAACAATTCCACGGAAAATAAAGCGAGCATTTGGGCTGTCGGCGCGCGTTATCAGTTCGATAAAAACATCGGCTTGCACGGCGCATATGCTCGCAACCAGAAAGCCGATAAAGAGCGCGACGCTTACAATTTCCAGTTAAACTACAAGGGTATCGAGAAGGAAGACAAAGGTACTTGGGGCGCTCATGTTGCGTACCGCAAACTCGGTCGTTTGGTCGCGCTTTCTCCCCAGTTCGACACCGCAGAATTTGTAACCGGCGTTAAGGGGTGGGAAGTCGGTGTTGACTATGTGCCCTTCAGGAATGTTGAAACATCGCTTATTTATTTTCACGGTAAAGACATTGAAAAGGTAAAGGGTTATGACGATGCGGCAAAGGTCATCTTTGGTCGTGTGAGCTTCTTCTTCTGATATGTTATGAAATTAACAGCTTAATATTTAAAAATTTCAAGGTAAACTCTAAAAATCGTGTGATCTTATTGTTCTCACGCTCCTTAGGGGCGTGGGAACAGTAAAATTAAGTTTTTAGAAATGCCTCTAAGAGCCTTTTGAGTCCGCCCTCAAAAGGCTCTTTGTGTTTCACTAATTTCATGAATTTCTTTTACAATATACACGGTTTATTGGAGAAAATTTTACACATATCGATAATTTTTTTCTCTTGCAGGAAATTTAAAATTAATATAGAATATGAAAAGTTGGAAAATGAAAATTAAAGGAAAAAAGGACGGGGGAGGAATGGATTATATGCAAGAAACTTTAAAGCGGAAAGTTGCCTATGAAGGTGTGGGACTTCACAGCGGAAAAAAGGTTTCGATAATACTAAAGCCTGCCTCCGAAAACACGGGGATAGTTTTTATAAGAAGCGATATCGAGGGTTCGCCGAAAATTCGCGCGATGGCAAAAAACGTTACGGCAACCGCGAGAGCTACTACGTTAGAGGAAAACGGAGTTAGGGTTTTTACTGTGGAGCACCTAATGAGCGCGCTTCACGGACAAAAAATAGATAATTGCGAAGTCGTTATGGACGCGGAAGAACCGCCGGTTGCCGATGGAAGTGCGAGGGTTTTCTTTGAGTTGTTAAAAGAAGCCGGAAAAATGAAACAAAACGCGCCGCGTAAAGAGATAGTTATTGATAAGGTTTATAGGATAGACGATGGGGAAAAATTTATAATTGCGCTTCCTTACGATGGATTTAGGATTTCTTTTACGTCGGTTAATCCTCATCCTTTGGTAGGTGTGCAGTATAGTGATTTTGAGATAACCGATGAAATTTATGAAAAAGAGATAGCGGGCGCTAGGACCATTGCCTATGAAAAAGAAGTTGAAACACTTCATCAAATGGGATTGGGATTAGGCGGCACTCTTGAAAATGTAATTGTATATAATGATAATGGTTGGATGAACGAGCTTAGATATAGGGATGAGCTTGTCCGGCATAAGATTTTGGATGTAATAGGCGATCTCAGATTGGCGGGAATTGTGAAAGGGCATATAATAGCCGCCGCCTCGGGGCATTCGTTAAATACTAAACTTGCAAAGCTAATAGAAAAAAATATCGAGTAAA
>JAFXOC010000376.1 GCA_017529085.1 Selenomonadaceae bacterium
AATAAAGGCGTTGTAAAGGATATATTGGTAAAAGAGGGCGCTCATGTAGAGAAAGGCGACGTGCTTGTACTCTTGGACACCACCAAGACCCAAGCGGACGTTGACGCTTTACAGAAGCAGGTGGCGTTCTTTACCCTTACCATGACTCGCCTTCAAGCGGAGATGAACGACGCGCCCTTCGTTATCCCACAAAACGATCTCTTAGACCCAAAGGATATTACGGCGCAAAAATCTATGTACGACAGCAGACGGTTAAAGCTTGATACGGACAAGCGCAGAATTGAAACCGTCATAGCTCAGCAACAGGCGGCGATACAGTCTAGCCGCGCAACTCAAGAAAAATATAACGCCCTCCTTGCGGTATCCAAGGAAAAGGAAGCGCGTTTACAAGAACTCTACGCAAGCGATGCGGTTTCCTATTTCCAGTTGTTGGAAGCGCGTCAAACAAGAGTCGATTACCAAAAGAGCGCGGAAGCCATGGTTGAGGAGATATTAAAAGGCGAAGCGCAGTTAGCGGAAGCCAGAAGCCAGCTTGCAAACGTCGTTTCAACTTATAAGCAGGAGACCATGACGCAGCTTGTGGAAGCCAAACGCAACCTTGACAATATAGAGGAGCAATTGAGAAAGGCCAACCAAACCAACGTAGAATCAACCATAGTGGCGACTGACACGGGACGCATCAGCGAGATGAACATCCATACCGTAGGCGGCGTGGTCTCAGAGGGTCAAACAATTCTCCAGATCGTCCCCGACGGCACGGTTTTAGAGGTTGAAGCCTTCGCGGACAACAAGGACATCGGCTTTATCAAAGTCGGGCAAGAGGCGGAGGTTAAGGTTGAAACCTTTAACTTCCAGAAATTCGGTATGTTAAACGGCAAAGTCTCCGACATCAGCGCCAACGATATAGACGATCAGCGCGATATGGAGAAGGATAAGAAATACCGCGTTATAATCGAGATCAACGAAGAGGATTACAACATGGACCTGCAGTCCGGCATGAACGTTACGGCTGAAATTAAGATAAAGAAAAAACGCATAATCGACTTCTTCTTAGATCCCTTCAGGAAGTACACGGACGAGGCGTTGAGGGAGAGATAAGATGGCAAGAATTGATTCGGCGCTTTGGTGCCTTATAAACGTGGCGCATCACTTCTCTATCCCCGCCGATTACAGCCAGCTTGAACGCGCCTACATTACGGACGAAAATCCCCTTGATACTGTGGCTCTTTTAGGCGGCGCAAAGGACATCGGGTTAAAGGCGAGAGCCCTCGAAGATATCGACTACGAACGCTTTAGAAAGCTTCCTCAACCAAGCGTCGTGAAGTTAAAAGACGGCACATACGATTTTGTTATGGGCTTTACCAATGAAGGCGCGGTGGCGCTTAGGGACTATCGTCAACCAAACAACACCATGTTGGTTCCAAAGGACGCGTTTATCGCCAATTTTGCGGGGGAAGCCGTTATTTTCACCAAACGCTTTCACGTCGAAAAGCTCACAGATAAGGTGGACGGTTTCGGCTTTAGCTGGTTTATCCCCGTTGTTGCAAAATACAAGGGATTTTTGTTAAAAGTCCTCTTCTTATCCCTTATAATGCAGCTATTAGGGCTTTTAACCCCGTTCTTTACCCAGAACATCATAGATAAAGTGTTGGTACATCACAGCCTCAGCACCATGGATGTGATGATCGGCGGTATGATTATCGTTTCGATATTCAGCACCTGGATGACGGCGTTGCGCTCATACCTTTTCATAAACACCACAAGCAAAATAGACGTAGTGCTGTCAAGCCATATGTTTAAGAAGGTTTCGGAACTGCCCTCCAAATTCTTCGACAAATGGCAAGTGGGAGACGTTGTGTCCCGTATGAACGAGGTCGAGACAATTCGCGGCTTCTTAACCGGCTCGGCGCTCACGGTCGTCTTAGACATCGCCTTTGCGGTTGTGTATCTCGTGGTGATGTTCATATACAGCAGCGTCCTAAGCTACATCGTATGGGCGATTATCCCGATTTATGTGGTGTTGAACGCGATTTTGGCGCCTATATTTAAGCATAAGCTAAACGAAAGATTTTTGCTTGCCTCCGAACAGCAATCCTTCACCATTGAAGCGGTAACAGGGGTGCGCACGGTTAAGACCATGGGCATGGAATCCACCTTTGTATCGCGTTACGAGGAGATATTGTCAAGGTTCCTCAAAAGCAACTTAGGTGTTATGCACATCACCAACGCGGCGGGGGTTATCGGCGGATTTTTGCAGCAGTCCTTCAACCTCGCCCTTCTTTGGATCGGCGCGTATTACGTTATGGACGGCGCAATAACGGTGGGCGAACTCATAGCCTTCCAAATGCTTGCCGGGCAAGTTATCGCGCCAATCTTAAGACTTGTCAATATGTGGCAGCAATTCCAAGGCGTACGAGTTTCCATGAACCGTTTGGCGGACATCATGGACGAGAAAAGCGAGCCTGCGTTTAACCCAAACCGCACGACTTTGCCGAAACTCTTGGGCGAAGTCGTCATCGACAACGTAAACTTCCGCTATAATGCGGACGGTAAGAACGTGCTGTCAGATGTTAAACTCACCATTCCCGCAGGCGCGAAGGTGGGCATAGTAGGGCGTTCGGGTTCGGGTAAATCCACGCTTACGAAACTCATTCAACATCTATACACCCCGGACTCAGGGCGAATTTTAATCGACGGCGTAGATATTGCTCAAGTTGAAACAGCGTGGCTCCGTCGGCAAGTCGGCATTGTGCTTCAGGAAAACTTCCTCTTTGCCGGAACTATCAAAGAGAACATAGCGATAGCCATGCCGAGCATAGACGAAGAAAGCATCATGCGGGCGGCGGAGCTTTCCGGCACTCATGAATTTGTCTCCGAGATGGTACACGGCTACGACACCTTCGTTGGCGAACGCGGCAGCTTGCTCTCGGGCGGTCAACGTCAAAGGGTTGCGATTGCAAGGGCGTTGCTTTTAGACCCTCGCCTTTTAATCCTTGACGAAGCGACGAGCGCGCTTGATACGGAAAGCGAAGAACACATACTGAAAAATCTCGACCGCATAACGGAAGGGCGCACCACCATAATCATCGCCCATCGACTTTCAACGGTTAAAGACTGCGATTTCCTTGTGGCGATGGACAAAGGGCGCATAATGGAAGTCGGAACGCATGACGAGCTGATGGCAAAACAAGGGTATTACTACAGTTTATACAATAAAGAAGAATAGTTTTACGACACGCCTCCACGGTTATTCACAGGAAATTTGCTTTTGCGCGCCCCTACTCCCTCCGGGAGTGAGTAGGGGCGTCATAATGCAGACAAGAAACGGGTTTTCCTCTAAAGATGAGGAAAACCCGTTTCTTTTTCATTAAACCCTTCAATAATTGAAAGGTTGTTTATACTACTCACTGTTAGAAATTTTTAATTTCTTACAGTGAATTGCATAAGACGTGTCAGCCGTTAGGCTGACCTCGATAAAAATTTCCTTATATTTTTTAATATTTTTATCTAGAAATAGTATTAGAATAAACTATAAAAATTTTTGGAGATGGTACCTCTTGTATGAAGTTTTTTATTTGTAGTTGTAAGTTACAGTAAACGACAATAACCTTTGTTATCTTTTGTATCAATTATCGTTTAACGACTTTTAACAATGCGTTTAATATTTCTCTTGCTTCTTCTTCGGTATTATTTGCTCCGAAAGATATGCGGATTGCGCCTTTGGCGTA
>JAFXOC010000377.1 GCA_017529085.1 Selenomonadaceae bacterium
TACCGATAAAATACAAACTCTTCCCGACTCGTGGGAAGAAATCGTTACAAATCCCGTGTATAAAAATTCCTTCGGCATAGCGGATCCGGCTCTTTCCGGCACTTCTTTCATGAGCATCGCGCTTTTGGAAAAACAGTTCGGCTGGGATTATATCGTTCGTCTGCGTCAAAACGGCGCAACGAAAAGCAAAGGCTCCGGGCAAGTGGTGGACAGTACCGCGTCGGGTGAACTTAACGCTTGCTTGGGGGTAGATTATATAGCAAAGAGTAAAATCGACAAAGGCGCGCATATTACCATGATTTATCCCAAAGAATTGCTTATGGTGCCAAGCCCCATAGCTATTTTCAAGAACTCTCCCAACGCAGATAACGCCAAGGCTTTTGTGGATTATGTATTAAGCGAAGAAGCGCAGGAAAAAGTAGCGGAAGCCGGCACCGTTCCCGTGCGGAAAAAAGTTAAGCTGCCAAAAGGCTGTAGTTTGCCCACACCCGAAGAGGCAATGGAACGGGGAATAAAAGTAAATTATGTAGAGGTTCTGGCGAAAAAAGACAAAATTATAAGCAAGTTTTCGGAACTTTTTAAGAATGTATAAAAGGTACAAATATGAATACCCAAATTAAATTTGAAAAGGAAAAAAATTTTTCCCGACTGATATTGGGCTTTCTTTTTATGGCTACCGTGTTTGCGGGGACATATCTATACCTATCCGACGCATTTCGGGATTCTCCCAGAGTAGAAATTGTGGCGAAGAACGATTTTGACAGAACCATTCACGTTGTGGCGGACAACGACTATGCTCCGTATTCTTATATAGACGACGACGGAAATATGCAGGGGCTTGACGTTGAGCGGATGAACGAACTTGCGAACCGACTCAACATGAACCTAGACTTAAAACTTATGGATTGGACTTCCGCCCGCAAGGCTTTCCTGTTGGGAGAAGCGGACGTCATCATGAATTTTGACGCAGATCTTGTGGTAAACGACAACCGTTTTATCGCAACCTTGCCCATTGCGGAAAAGCAATACGTGGTCTACGGCAAAAAAGAAGTATCCTCTCCCCTCGACCTCTACGGCAGGAGGGTCGCTTCAAGACACCGCTTGCCGGGGATTGGCTTAGACGATGAAATTACCTATATAGATTCTTATGAAGAAATTTTTCACGCTCTGAAAAAAGGCGAATACGAATACGCCATTTGTCCCATTCAAATCGGCGCGGGTTTTGTGGAAAAGCTGGACGTTAAAGATGTAGTCCCAAGCTACGCCGTCACCCACGTCTATAGCACCCTTGCCCTTCATCCGAAAGACACCGCTTTATGCGTGCGGCTTTCCGCCATTTTAAAGCAAATGCAACAGGAAGGATTATCAAAACAGCTTGACGAGAAGTGGATAAGCCACCGCTATGAAAACACCACCGTCATGGACATGATAAAAAATCACCCGTGGCTCGGCGCGTCGATTTTCTTGCTTTCCTTTATGTTCCTGCTGTTAATAACTTCAACCATTTTCCAATATAAAAACGTCAAGGCGCAAGAGGCCTTTAACCAACGCTTGCAAAACAGTTTAAAAACTATTGGTGAGCAGCGAAAAAAATTAAAAAAACAGCAGGAAGAGTTAATCCGTTCAAAAGCTAAAGCGGAAGAGAGCAGTCGAGCAAAGACGACTTTCCTCTTTAACATGAGCCACGACATAAGGACACCCATGAACGCCATCATAGGCTACATAGAGCTTGCAAAAAGAGAAAAAAAATTGCCTAAGACCATAAAAGAATTTTTGCACAAAATAGAAGCATCAAGCGCTCATCTGCTATCTCTTATCAACGACATATTAGAGATGAGCCGCATTGAAAACGGCAAGCTGGAGCTGATTGATGCGCCGATGGATTTTCGCCGATTGATGGCGGAAGCAAAGGACTTGTTCGCCACTCAGATGAAGGGGAAGGACATAACCTTCAACGTGGTTTACGAAGAATTAACGCACCCTGTCGTTTTATGCGACGAGAACCGCTTCGACAGAATACTTTTAAACCTTATAAGCAACGCCTATAAATTTACCCATCAAGGCGGCCAAGTGACCGTTACGTTAAAGGAACTCCCATCCGAAAAAGAAAATTACGGGCGGTATAATCTCAGGGTAAAGGACACGGGTATCGGCATGGCATCGGAATTTGCCGCAAAGGTATGGGAAGCCTTTGAACGGGAGCGCACTTCAACCGTCAGCGGCATACAAGGCACGGGGCTTGGCATGGCGATTACCAAAAGCATCGTGGAGCTGATGAAAGGCACGATTGAAGTTAAAAGCGAGCTGGGTAAGGGAACGGAATTTAGCATTATGCTTGAACTTCCCATTCAAGAGGACGCTTCTTCATTAGCTGACAGCGAAAACGAAATTGCGGAGGTTTCCGCAGACTTTACCGATAAACATTTGTTGTTGGTCGACGATATCGAAATGAACCGCGAAATTGCAAAAATGTTGCTTGAAGAAGCGGGATTTAAGGTCGATACGGCGCCAAACGGCAAAGAAGCCGTTGACAAGGTAAAGGCAAACGCTTACGACGCCGTTCTGATGGACATACAAATGCCGATTATGGACGGTTACGAAGCCACCCGCACCATTCGCAACCTTAACATTAATGTTCCCATTATCGCCATGACGGCAAACGCATTCAGCGAGGACGTGGCTATGGCGAAAGAGGCGGGAATGGACGGGCATATTGCAAAACCAATCGACGTAAAAAAGATGATGGAGACTCTAGGTTCATTATTTACATAACCCCCCTCTAAGAGGGGGGCTTTTTGGTAAACTTGAAGCTGCGCAAAAAAAAGCCCTCCTCTTAGAGGAGGGACAGCCGCGTAAGCGGCAGGGAGGAGAGTCGAAGCCACAGGGAGGAGTCATACTTCCCAAGCGATTTCGGCGGTTTTGTCCAATGTCGCTTTTTCGTCGTGTTCCATTGCGATTTCGTCGCAGTCGGGAAATTTCGGACAGTCGATACACTCTTTCCAAACTTTGTGTGGAAGTTCGTTTTTTGTGATAATGTTAAAATCCAGAGACTTAAAAAATTCGGGTTGATAGGTGAGGGTAAAGAATTTTTTTACGCCAAATTCCCTACCTTCTTCCATAAGCCTAAGCACAATATTGCGTCCTATCCCCTTTCGCTTCATATCGCGGCGAACCGCAACGGAACGCACCTCCGCAAGCTCCGCCCAAAGTATGTGAAGCGCGCCTACTCCTATGACTTCGCCGTTTTCAACGGCTATAGTCATCTCCCTTAAAGTTTCGTACAAAACATTTCTGGAACGCGCCAACATTTGACCGTCGTTTGCGTAATCCATAACAAGTTCGTAAATTCCCTCCACATCGGAAAACTTAGGTTTTCTATATTCAATCATTTGTTATCGCTCCTCTTTGGGCAAAATTCGTTAATGGGACATTCGTCGCACAGCGGCTTTCGCGCCTTGCAAATTTTTCTGCCGTGCCAGATAAGATAATGATGAAAATCTCCCCATTTTTCTTTTGGGATTATCTGTTGAAGGTTTTTTTCAACTTCAAGCGGCGTTTCGCCTATTGCTAATCCCGTTCTGTTAGACACTCGAAAAACATGGGTGTCTACAGCAATCGCAGGTTCCTTAAAGGCGACGCTCATAATGACGTTGGCGGTTTTTCGCCCTACGCCCGGAAGTTTTATAAGTTCGTCAAAATTTTTAGGCACTTCGCCGCCGTAATTTTGCAACAGTATATGAGAGGTTTCAAAAATATGCTTCGCTTTTGCCCTAAAAAATCCGCAATCGTGAATTTCCGATTCTAAAACGGGAATTCCCATTTTTATTATTTTTTCAGGGGTGTTCGCCTTCTTAAAAAGTCTCGCCGTTACTGTATTTACCCTTAAATCTGTGCATTGGGCGGACAAAATGACGGCGACTAAGAGTTCAAAGGTGGAATTAAAGATAAGAGCGGGTTTTGCGCCGCTGTAAACTTTTTCTAAAATTTCCA
>JAFXOC010000041.1 GCA_017529085.1 Selenomonadaceae bacterium
AATTTTAAAATTTTTATTTTGAAAAAACTTTTTTTTAACACTGTGTTCAATAAATTTTTTTACGGATAAAATATGATTTTTAATAATATTATTCCAATCTTCTCTGTTTAAATAAAAGCAAAAACTTTGTTTTTTTAAATGAGTTCTAACAGAATAATCGCAATTAATTTCAAATAAAAATTCATAATCACCAAAAATTGTAGATTCATTATATTCATATAATAAAATATTTTGATAATTTCCTTTAAATATAAATACTTCACCACTATAAAATTGACATAAGGTATAAACCCCACTAACGCCCACCATCCGGAGCGATTTAAATCGTGCCACCTTCTAATTTGGATACTTAACGAGGCTAACACCATAGCAATAGTTCCCAATGCTAACAAAGTACCTCCTATGGCGTCCGACTTCGAACCGATGAAGCCGACTATAAAAGCAAACAAGACATACCACAGCGTTAATTTCACGCTTACCACAAAAAAAGCCCAACGATTTATCCTGCCCCTAAAAGCAAAATACGCTTTTCTCATATCTCCGGCTTCGTAGTTGGGACTGTTGGTATAATCAATATAATCTTGCCTTACATACATCGGCTGATTGTATGTGGGTTGAGCTTGTAAAGTCTGGTTTACGCCTGTTTGAGCCACATTATAATTTACAGTTTGGGGCATGGTTACGGGTACAGCCGTTTCCTCAAGCGCATTTTCTATATTTCTCGTGACCACAACTTCTGCGGGCTCTTCTTGAATTTCGTTGCGCTTTTTTCCGCATTGGGCGCAAAAATTTCCGTAATTTTCATGTCCGCAGGAACAAGTCCAAACTTCTTTAAGCGTTGTCTCTGCTTTGGCAAGGGAAACAGTCGGTGTTTCGGCAACGGTTTCTGCCGCAAATTCCTCCGCTTTTCCATAAATAAATTCTTCAGCCGGTTCCTCCATGTCTTCGTTTTCGCTCATATCCCAATCAAGAGCGTATAAAAATGCGTCGATAATAAAATCAATTCGCCCCTCTTGAAGACCGATACCCGCCAATTTGCCGCGGATACTCTTTATCGCGTCTTCTTTATCTTTTAAATCCTTGCCGTCGTTAGCGTGGAACATTTCGGTTATGTTCACGCTCTGCACGGCGCGGCGCATTAATTGGAAATCCTTGGAAGAAGCGGCAGACTCGAGTACCGACAAGAAATCGTCGCGTCTTGTAAGTATGCTTTTGTCTTCCGCTATAATCCTCTTTAATATTTCCCTAAAATCCATTTTAGATTTACCTCCGTCGTTATTTAAGCCTAATTTCGCCTTTTTGCATCAATTTCCAATCCCCGCCCGCATTTTGAAATACCGCAGGACGCGCAACCGTTATTATATCATAAGTTTCTCCTGCGACAAAATTCGATTCAAAAATCATGCTCAAAGCTCCTGCGTTATGCAAAACATCATCATAATATTGAGAAAGCCTCGGGACTGCCGCAAATTTATCGTCTCCCAAGGGATATGCCCATATATGTGCCATTAATGGACTTGCGTCCTCGTAAATGGGCGGCAGCGAACGGTTTTGCATCCTCTCCGACAAATTTGCGCAGGAAAATGCTTTCAATGCGTATTTACTTACAAGATTTTTTCTAAACTTCCAACTTTCGTAATTGTCCGTTTGGTTTCCGTAACTATTATATTCATTCAAAAACTCCGTTGCAATAGGCGCATTTTCGTTATTTTTCTTGCTGTTATTATTTCCGTTAAACACGGACAAAACCTTTTGAAATGTGCCTCCGTATGCGCCGCTTTCGCATTTTTTCAGTTCTTCTCTAATCTCATTATACCCTTGTTTCACCGTGTTAAAATTCCTATTCAAAGAATTTGTAACAGCCGACAAAACCTTTTGAGAACCGCCTTCTTTCGATTTTTTCTCCAATTCGTCATATTTCTTCTTTAACTCGTCATACTCTTTCTTTAACTTATTAAGTTCGTTTATGGTATCATTTAACCGAGTTTCCAATTTCTTATTTTGATTTTCCAAATATAACGTATACTCGTCTTTGGGTTTTATTTTACTCTTATCCGCTCTCTTCGTCCTCTTAACATCCCAATTAAGCGCATAAATAAAAGCGTCTATAACAAAATCAATTCTGGCTTCTTGCGTACCGATTTCATATAATTTCCCGTCTACGGCATTGATTATATTTTCCTTTTCCTTTAAACTTTTCCCATCGCTCAAAAAAAACATTTCGCAAATATTGGTACTGTTCACGGCGCGGCGAATAGCCTGAAAATCCTTAGGAGAATTTGCAGCATTTTCAAGCGCAGACAAAAATTCGTCGCGTTGCAGTAAAATACTCTTATCAACCTCGATAATTTCTCGCATCGCTTCTTTTATTTCCATTGTTTGTGTCTCCTAGTCACGATTGTAGCATTTATCTCTTCCTATTCCCATGTCATACGCTTGCCGTCCGTAATCATATTTACCTCCCGCTTTTCAATAAATCATAAATCGTAGCATAAGATTGCTTTCCTTAATAGTTAAAACGACATTTTTGATTAGACCTAAAGCATCCTCTATATGATTGTCAGTCATCCCCGTTTCCTGTAATATACCACGCAACTACGTATCACCTTTAGAACACAATACATAGAGCACACCATTTTTATTCTCAACCTTCATATTGCGTACATTTGATTCCGTATTAGGGATCGTTATGTTAAGTTTATGGTGATAATCGTCAATTTCGTAAATTAGATTACTAAACATTGTTGCAGGTATAAGTATTTGACAAGGTAAGTCAATATTAGACGCTATTATTGGGAAATTAGGATAAATTAAATCTCCGCATCGAAAAAAAGGCAAACGATAAAGTGTCCCAAAAGTCTTTCCGCCGAAACCGCTAAACGGTTGATTGAAAGCGATAGCGACAGCATCTAATTTCTTTAATTGCTTTTCATCTTTAACCCAAACGGGTAAAACTGCGCCTGTATCAAGCATTGCGCTTAAATGATAAAAATCTTCCAAAATAGCCGTAGGACGTTGAGCTTGTCTTACAAGCGGCAAAGTAAATTGTTTCATTTTCCACCTGCCAATATCCCCAGAGGACACAAATTATTCGGCGATGTATATACAGTGTATACATCTTCGCCGTCTAATTGTCTGCTTAAAAATTCATCTCCGGTTTCGCTTGAACCTAGTACCACTGCAGAGCGCACGTTTGCCCCATCTTCCCAATCCACTTTTGAAAGTCCAACCCAGCTATCGGGATATGTTTTTTCTATCTCTTCCCATGTCATACGCTTGCCGTCCGTAATCATATTTACCTCCCGCCTTTCGATAAATCTAAATATCCTTCATAGAGCGAAGCTTCCTCCGCTCTGCAAAGTCACCATTCAAAGCCTAATTTCACCTTTTCGAATAACTTTCCACGTACCTCCCGCATACTGAAAAAATGCGGGAGTTAGCAATTTAAAACTGTTATACGCTCCACCACTGTAATTTGAATCAAAAACATCTTTCATTCTCGAAAATTCGTGGGTTGGCTCGTCATAACCTTTGTTTGGGTTTAAAAAAGCGAAATAACATTTTTTTACGTCAACCAGCCAAATATGCGCCTTCGCAAGGGATTGGGTCGTTTCAAACATAACGGGTATAGAAGGAGAATTAACGCGCTCAGCGTAATTAGAACAGGAAATTCCGACAACATTATATTTTCTCGCAAAATTATTGCTGTAGAAAGATTTTTACCAATTCATCCGGAGCAATTGCAGGAACTTCGCTATTGATAAAATCCTTCATATTAGCTGTCACAATGTAGTCACAATTCGCCTCTTTAGCGCATTTATCTTGGAGACAATCTTCAAAATCTTTGAAATCCCTATTTTTTATAGCTTTCTCTACTTCTCTTTGAGATGCGCCTACAACATTTAAGATGTTGCAAACAGTCTCAAGCATTTCACGCCCTTTTTCCACCCCGAGTTTTCGTCCCAAATACCAAATTGTAGAAAGAGAGTGGAATGCTAAAAAGCCAATGATTTTCTCAGAAGCGCAAAAGAACATTACTTCCTCAGCTTCCTTTGTGTAAGGGTCTTTTCTCTTTGTTAAGAATGTCATAGCAACATTTGTATCTATTAAAACCCTAAGTTTATCTTCGTTCATATATCTTTCCTTTTAAGTCAGCATATAGCCATATTTTTCTTCTATGGCTTCTCTACGGATTTCATCTATAGATGGAAGATTTGTAGCCGCAATTTCTTCACGAAGTTCCATAAGCCTGTTAAAAGCCTCCATTTTTTTCTGAACGCTGTTTTCTTCGCTTGATTCTATATTAACAGGCAAAATTTCCGCTACAGATTTTACAAAAGCTATCCTATCAGCACTAGACGAGTTATTAGCTAAAATATTTAAATGTTTTACAATATCCCCAAGCATAGCCTCAGGCGCAGCGTCTATTATATCATGCGCTTGCTGTCTTAATGCTGTCATCTTGCAGCCTCCTTTTTCTTACAAACTTCAAAGCCTAATCTCACCCTTACCAATAACCTTCCACGTTCCTCCCGCATTTTGAAAAATTGCGGGCTTTATCAGTAGAAAGCTATTGTATACTCCGCCGCTATAATTTGAATTGAAAACGTCTTTCATGCCAATTAAATTGTGCATTTGATTATCATATCCTAACGAGGGATTTATAAATGCTAAACAATTGTTATTGACTGCACCAATAATCCACATATGCGCTTTTGCAGTTGAGGAAACCTCTTGAAATATCGGAGGAATTGGATTAATATTTATGCGTTCTTCGTAATTAGAACACGAAACTCCTATAACATTGTATTTTTTTGCAAAATTTTCTCTTGCTACTTTAGCTGCATTACCAGTAATTTTAAAAATT
>JAFXOC010000378.1 GCA_017529085.1 Selenomonadaceae bacterium
ACTGCGAGCTGCTCCGTGGTCACGCTGGTCTGACGCATGAGTTTATTGATGGTGGAACGCATCTTAGCGACCGTATGAAGCATTTCGCCAAATTCGTCGGTACGGGTAACTTCGATTGGGTTATCCCTAAAGTCGCCGTCGCTCATGGTGTTGCACACATTCATAACATGATTTAAGGGCGACGTGATGCCGTTTGTAATCATGTAGATAGCAAAGGAGAGGATAACAATAACGAGGATTACGATAATGGTCATGTTGCGAATAGCCGCGTTGATATCGTCTCTGGCGGACTGCACCATTTCTTCGGATTTTTTGGCGTTGAAGTCGTTTAACGCTTTCAAATCATCCGCAAGCTTTATGCAAAGAGGCATTGCTTCTTTCTGATAGAATTGCATAGCCTCTGTCTTGGTCTCTTCTTTTTGACCCAACTCAATGATTTCATCCGAAAGTTGTTTAATACGATTCCATTGGGGCTTAATCTTTTCAATCATCTCAAGTCTTTGAGGATGATTTTTTGACATTTTCTCATATTGGTCGATATAGCCGTCAAGTTCTTTGGCGGCGGCGTTATACTTTTCGACACGCTCTTTTGTAAGCTCCGGACTATGCGCCACCGGCACTAAAACCGCTTGCATCTGCGCCACACGCATAGCGTGACGAGATCTACCTATAATAAGGGCTCCCTGTAAACTGTCCGAATACATCTGGTTTATTTTGTTTTCGGATTCGTTTAAAGCCATATATCCGAAAAGACCGGTACAAACCATACCGATAAATGAAAGCACCGCTAAGATAAACAGCTTTTTGGATACTTTCAAATGAGACAAAAACTCCATAAATAACGCCTCCTAGATTTACTAACTTACAAAACGCAGGCAACGTTCGTAATTCTGTTTCTATACCTATTCTACGCCTTCAAAAATTTTCCTGCTTTAATTTTTAAAAAAAATTTTTGTTTCTTTTTTTATACTCAGATTTTCTGCTCGCAATTCTCTACGCCATTACTTGACATAACGCTCTATAACGCAGTCGTGCTTCCTGGTACTTTTGTCATAGCTGACGCTTAGCAATAATATATCACCAACATAGTAAACGTCAATAAATTTTGCGATTTGGTTCCCCGCCCGAAGGGCGGGAAACTATCAAAAATAAGTTTTTAGAGACGCCCTTTAAAAATTATAAAATTTATTGTAAAATACTATCATAAAATTTTACTGTAAACTTTGGAGTTCTGAAATATGTTTAAAAAAATAAATATTCACAAGCGAATATTGCTTATGTTTACGGCGATTGTGCTTTTGTCGGCGGTTTCCCTCGGGATTATACTCTTTGTCGGCATGGCGGACGTTAGGCGAAATACCCAAAAAATTGGGGAAGAATTCGGAAATTCGGTGACAAATTTCGCCGACGAGATTATTTCTTATAACTTGCAAAGGCAAATACGCGAGGTTACTCTCTACAAGGTGCGGCAAGTTGACAGGGAACTTGCTTCGATTAAGGACCATACCGCCTATCTTGCAAACGCCATGACAAGTATTTTGCAACACCCCGAAAGATATTCCAAACGAGAGCTCCCCACTCCTTTTGAACGGCAAATAAAGTCCGGCGAGGGCTATCTTTTGATTGCCACAAAACTTCAAGCGGAATGCGACAGACCGGACGTTTGGGAAAGCATCCATCTGGCTGCGAATATTGTGGATTATCAAGAATCTATGGCGAAATTTTACGAAAATTCCCCCATAGCCTTTAACTTCGGCTCTAAATACGGTTACTTCATAAGCCTTGAAAATTACAAAACCGAAGAAAAATATCGAGACATTCACTCCGATTCATATCATAGCAGTTACGACCCTAGACAACGCTCATGGTACAAGAGGGCGCAAAAAGCGATGGACGTGGGCTTTACCGATGTATACCCCGCGGTAAACGGCGCGCCTAGGATAAATTGTTCAGCTCCGTTTTATGATAAAGAGGGTTTTGCGGGGGTCATGGGCTTTGGCGTTCAACTTGAATCCTTATACAATCTTGTCACAGAAAATTCATTGGGCGAATCAGGCATAAATTTTGCCCTTAACAAAAAAGGCGAACTGCTGTTTTCATCTCAAGAAGAGGGGTTGCTCTCCGTCGGAGACGGGCATAAGGAGCTTAAAGACGTACCCGAACCAAGCATAGCCAAAGAAGCTCTCCACATGATAAACGGCGAATCCGGCTTTTGCGTCGTAACGATTGACGGCGAGGAATACTATTTCTCTTACGCGCCCATTACTTCGATGGGGTGGAGTTTCGGCGCATTGTTAAAATGCTCCGAAGCTCTCGCCCCCACCATAGCGGTAAAAGATTCTCTCATTTCACAAACGAAGAAATTCAACGCCGTTATGAACTCCATCTTTGTGGGCAACGTCATAAGCCTAACCGTGCTCTTTGCGGCGCTTATCTGGCTTTTCTTTATCGTCAGTCGCATGACGGCTGAAAAATTCGGAAAACCTATTTTTACCCTTATAGACGGCGTAAGAGAAATTGCGCAAGGCAATCTTGACAAAAAAATCGAGATTAAAACCGGCAACGAAATAGAGGAACTTTCAAATTCCGTCAACCACATGACCGCAAGACTCAAAGACTATATGGACAATTTGGTAAGCGTTACGGCGGAAAAGCAAAAAGTCGAAACCGAACTTTCCATGGCGCAGGACATTCAGAAAGATATGATTCCCCACATCTTTCCCGCATACCCCGATCGCAACGAAATCGACTTATACGCCTCTAACAAACCCGCAAAGGAAATGGGCGGCGATTTCTACGATTTTTATATGCCCGACGACAATCGGCTGGTGGTAACAATGGCGGACGTATCGGGCAAAGGCATCGGCGCGGCGCTTTTTATGGTCACATCAAAGGCAATATTAAAAAACACCGTGCTCGCCTCAAACGAAAATAATCTTGCGGACTGCTTAAGCCGCGCCAACAATCAAATTCAGCAAAACAACGAAGCCATGATGTTTGTCACGATTTTCCTAGGCGAACTCAATATGAAGACGGGCGAATTTTCATTCGTAAACGGCGGGCATAATCCTCCCCTTGTTTACCGCGCTAAGGAGAAAAAATTTGAATACCTCTCAGTTGAGAAAAATACCGTGGTGGGCGCGAGGAAAAACTACAAATTCAAAGGACAAAGCATCAAAATATCGCCCGGAGATTTGTTGTTTCTCTATACCGATGGCGTGACGGAAGCCATAAACGAAAAAAACGAACTGTACGGCGAAGAGAGGCTTTTAAACGTCTTAAACGGATTGGAGGAAGTACCTTCGTCAAAGGAACTTATCCAAAAGGTGCAAGAATCCTTAAACGCTTACATGGGAAAAGCGGAACAGTTTGACGATATTACCATGCTCAGCCTTAAATATTTGGGAGAAAACGGAGTGAAAAAGTTGCAATGAAAAATATGACGGTTCATAGGCGGCTGTTGCTGTTCCTCTTTTCTGCCGGGCTGGCGGCTTTCCTGGCCTTTGGTTTTGTATCCGTATTGAGCCTATATTTTGCGCAAAGAGAAGCGACGCAGAGCGGCGAAAACATGGGAAATACAACCGGCGTGTCCATGGAAGAGATAACGACAAATATTGCAACGTCCGAACTTTCCATTGTGGCGAAGGACAAAGCTCTATTAGTTGACAGGGAACTTCGCTCCATAAAGGAACATTCGGAAAATATCGCGCTTGTTATGGAACGAATTTTGGAAAATCCTAAGCAGCGCGCGCCGCGAACGCTGAAAGCGGCGGAGTCGAAAAACATAAAAGTTGGGGAAGCCTGCATATATTACGACCCCACTGCAAGAACCATGAAAGCAGATCTCGCAAAGGAAACGGGGATATCGTCTTCTATAGCGGACACTCTTGAAAATACCGCTTCGTTTTACATGGGTAGCAAGGGATTTTTTGCGGTCGCGTCGGAAAACGGTTATTATATAACGGTAAACACCCTGCAAGGCGATAAAACGGACGTAGTGTTCGCCGAAAAATTCCTTGCAACTTATGTTCCAAAAAACAGCCAATGGTACAAAAAAGCGGCTGAAACGGGAAAATTAACCGTAGGGCTTATGTCTGACGACGAAAACACCAATCTTCCGTTTATAACGGTGTCCGCTCCGTACTACAATAACGATAAATTAGCCGGAGTCACCAATATCGCCATAAACACCCTCGCGCTTCGTCAAATACTTGAAGAACGCGGCATAAACGAAGCGATAAACGTCAACTTTATATTGAACTCCGAAGGAAAAGTCGTGGTATTTTCCGAAAACGGTGGATTGGCGAATTTAATCGATATGCAGAAAAGTACATTACCCGAAAGGGATTTGTCGAAGATTGTAAAAAGCATGACGGCGGGAGAAACGGGCGTTGAGCCTGTTATAATCAACGACGAATCGTACTATCTGGCGTACTCCCCCGTTCCGTCTTTGGGCTGGAGCTTAGGGACATTGGCAAAAGCCGAGGAAATAATAGACACTGCGAAAGAGGC
>JAFXOC010000042.1 GCA_017529085.1 Selenomonadaceae bacterium
TACGCTTCTCTCACCTTCACATTGATTTCGTTATACGCCTCTCTCCATTTGCTTCTCTCATGCACGAGATAATCAAGTAATTCTTTTTTCTCGTTGTAAGCGTTTTGAACGGGAGCGTTCTTTCTTAAAATACCCGCAGCGATTTCTTTGATTTTCGTATCGCTTGCGGGAAGCCTACATTTTTCTTCGAGAGCCTTTTCCCTTTTTGAGATTTCCGCAAGAGTTACATTATAATCTTTTGCAGAAAGCGAATGTTTTTGTTTTTCAAGTTTACGCTTTTCGGCGCGAATTTTTTTAAACCCGCTTTTGGTGAAAACATCTCTGGCGATAAAAATTGCTCTTGCCGGAGTTATAATTTGTTTTTCAAGTTCTTTCATTTCTTTTCGGATTTGTTTTATCCGAACATTAGTGTTTATCCCTTCTTCAACAATTCTATCCCGAACATCGTTTAATGTTTTAGGATTTTTATGTGCTTCTATTTTAAGATAAAGTCGTAACGCTCGGTTAGCCGCATTTACATCGTGAACAGCTTTTATTGTCGCTTTTCTTAAATCAGTCCTTGCTATCCCGCCTTTATTGATATAATCGATTCCTTGTGCGCGGATAAGTCCGCTCATTTTTTTATCTTTCGCCAGAGCGTCAAAAAAAGGTCTGCACTCTTTGGCGTATTTTTTTATTTGGAAATTAAGAATAGAAATATTGGTTTCAATTTCTTTTTTTATGCCCGAAAGAACTTCCTTCTCTCCTTCGGGAACATTGAAAGTTTTTTCAAAGTATTCCCATTGTCTTTTTTCGTTCACGCATTTTTTTAAATTCTCAAAAGATTTTTTTGCGTCTGGTTCTAAAAAATCCATTACGGCTTTTTGAAAAGAATTACTTGTGTCAAAAACAACGGAACGAAGTGCGGTAACTTCGGAAGCACTTTCATTCATTCCACCTACAAATTTTTCAAACTTCTTTTGTAAATCCTCTGGCAGTTCATCGTAAACCTCGTTTAAGGTTTCTCTTTTTTTCTCGATTTCCTTCCAGAGTTCCGATAATTTTTTCCTGTCCTCCGCTACACTTTTTATAAATTCATCTTCTAATTTTTTAATATTTTCTTTCACCCGTTGACGATTTTTTCTGTGGTTCACAACAATGGGATTTTTTTCGTCTGTTATCGTGGCAAAATCCTTTACATATTTTTCGGGGTCACGATTTAAAATTTTCGCAAGTAGTTCGTCACCCTTCATCAAAGCATTTTGTTTTTGCTCTTGTAAACTTCTCGGATCGACACGAAGATGTATTCCGTTTTCCTCTAAAATTTCGTTTTCAATTTTCGCTAAATCATAGCGGAGTCGATAAAGATATTGATTTCTGTCCTTATCTCTCCACTTATCGGATTTTTTGCAACCGCCTATTTCTGGATTTTTAGAATTGGATCTTGAAAAAAATTTTTCAGGCGTTCGTCCAATTTTCCTTTCATAATCGTCAATCTCTCGTGTCGAAAACATAATGTGAATATGAGGGTGTTCTTCTTTTCCGCTTATCGCTCCAATTTTATTATGTATAGCGTAGGTATAATAAAAGTTTTTCAAATGTTTGTCGATAAATTTTTCGATAATCTTTTTTTGTGCATTAAGGCTTAGAACATTCGGCAAAGAAAAAACTATCTCTTTATAATGCTCTCCGTTTTTCCTCTCGTATAAATCAGCCGCTTCCCAAAATTTTTTCGGATCGCCATTTGCCCATTTTGGTAAATGACTGGACACAAAAAGACAACCTCCTTTGTGCGAATAAATAGAATCCCTTGCGATATATTGAATATGACTTGAAGCTATTTCGTCCGTATGGTTGATATTTGTCAAAATATTTGCGACAGTCTGCTCAACTATCCGTTTTCTTGCTGAAGCATTATCCCATCGCACCCGATCGGATAATGCTCGCTGTTTGTTTCTGATGTGACGGATCTGGTCACTAGACAAAAGCACTCTACGCCGCTTTGAGTTGCGATCCAAATTCCATTCGGACAATTTAGGCAAGCACAATCTTCCTCTGGCAAGATCTCCGAAGGAACGGAGTTTAACACCAGACTCTTGTATTGCTTCGTTTTTGCTTCCTCTACTTCCTCTGATTCCAATTCTGACTCTTGGTGTAACATATCTTCCGCCTCTGTTTTCAAATTCTCGTCTGTCATTTTCAATCCTCTCCTTTTCGGTTCTGCATTTTTTTTCGAGTGTACGATGCAAAAATTTTAACGGCAGATTCAATTCGCTTGCCGCCTTAATATTTTTTTCCCTGAAAAGATCGCTCCCCCTGACGGAAATTTCCTGACCGTAAATTTTTTCCGCAACGCTAAGAGCAATAGCGACTGTTTCAACAGATGCACCTTGCGAAATATAAATTCCATTTTTGTCCTGCTTAATATTTCCAAAAGGACTTTCGTATATCAACCGTTCTTTGTCTGGCAAATTCACAGCCGGATTTTTTCCCGTCAAACAATCTCTGTATGAAATATCTTTATTTTTTATTTGCATATCGGATCTATATTCATCTTCTCTCAAAATATATTTTTCGTGCCTCGCCGCCGAAACTTTTTCCCCATTATGTTTTTTATTAGTTTTAACATTGAAATAAAAATTGAACATTAAAATCATCCTTTTTATTGAAAATTTATTATAGGATTTTTAAATATTTTAAAATCTTGAGATACCCCAACGGAGTTCAAGGAGCGAAGCGACTGACAGAAAAAATTGATTTTTGTGTAAAAGTTGCAATTTTATGCAAAATGTTCCCAGAAAACTTGTTTGGAAATGTGTCTGAAGTGTGCTATTTTTCGCTATTTTTTTGCGTTTCTCGCAGAGAAACGCCTAAATGAACATTGTCTTAAAAATAGGAATATAAAAAATTTGGTATTTGTTTTATAAAAATTTTATCATAGGATTTTTTGAAAATGAGCAAAATTTGAACCAAAAACTGCTCTTTTTTAAAATTTTGTTTGTTATAATCAATGAAGTTTGAATTTAAATTTTAAGGTTAATAGTTAAAGGCGGTGAAAATAATCTGAATAGATGAGCAAAATTTGAACCAAAAAATGCTCGTCTTTTATTATGAGTTGAAACAAATAGGAATAAATAGGAAGGAAGTAATTTTATATGGATTTGGAAACAAAAATAGAGAATATGATTTCTGAACACGAGGGAAAAAAGAAAGATAAAATTCAGGAATTGGAAAAATTGAAAAATCAGAAGCAACAAAAATTGAATATGCAGGATAAACTGAAAATTTCTTTGAGCGATTTAAATAGACGCATAGAAATTTTGGAAGAAGAAATAGAGAATTTCGACTCTATTCTTTATAAGACGGCGATTAAAGAAAACAATTCCGATCCCAAAGAAGTTTTGAAATTTATTTACGAATCATCAAAAGATAAAGAAAAGAAAAACGAAGAAGAACATACTTCATCGTCAGAGCCGACAAGTGAAAATTCTTCCGAAGGTGTTCACGAAGAAACCGAAGAAGAAAGAGCAAAAAGAGAAAGAAAAGAGAGTTTGGGATTGCCCGTATGATAAAATAGGAGATTAAAAAATGAAAAGAGTTTTTTTAGCAGAAAAACCTAGCTTGGGTAGAGCGATTGCCTCGGTTCTCGGAAACGGAAAAAAAGAGGACGGTTACATACAAATCGGTAACGATGTAGTGACTTGGTGCTTCGGTCATATTTTGCAACAATGCGATCCAGAAGAATACGATGAAAAATATCGCAGTTGGAAGTTGGAAGATCTTCCGATTATTCCAAAACAATGGAAGATGAAAGTTGCAAAGGACGCTTCAAAGCAATTCAATATCATAAAAAAACTTTGCAAAGAAGCAGATGTAATTGTCAATGCAGGAGATCCAGATCGAGAAGGTCAACTTTTGGTTGATGAAGTTCTAAATTACATCGGCTTATTAAATCAAAAAAAGGTGCAGAGAATTTTGCTTAACGCTTTGGACGAAAAATCCGTAAGAGAAGCGTTAAATAATCTTCGGGAAAACAAAGAATTTGTCGGTTTAAGAAATTCTGCTCTTGCAAGAAGTCGAGCCGATTGGGTTATCGGAATGAATCTTTCAAGGGTAGCGACAATAAAAGCACGAAACGCAGGTTATCCCGTAAAAGTTGTTAGCGTTGGCAGAGTTATGACTCCAACAACAGCTCTTGTGATTCGCCGTGAAGATGAAATAAAAAATTTCAAACAAACGGATTACTTTCAACTAAATGTAATTTGGAAACATCAGAACGGAGAAATTATTTCCGTATGGCAACCGAAAAAAACCGAAGAAGGTTTTGACAACGAAGGACGGCTTCTGAAAAAAGAGATTGCCGAAAAAATTGCGGAAAAAATCAAAGGGCATAACGGAAAAATTTTATCGGTTGAAGAAAAGGAAGGGCAATCGAAACAACACTTGCCATATTCTTTGTCAACGCTTCAAATTGAAGCAGGAAAAATTTTTGGATACTCGCCGAAAGAAGTTTTGGACACGCAACAATCTCTTTATGAAAAACAATTAACTTCATATCCGAGATCGGATTGTAATTACTTGCCCGAAAATCAAATTGCGGACGCAGAAAAAATTTTGGAAAATCTAAAATCTTTTTCGGACGAATTTTCAGGTATGGTAGGCGGTGCTGATTTAAAAATAAAATCTTCTGCGTGGAACGATAAAAAGATTTCGGCACATCACGCTATAATTCCCACAACCGTTAGAGCGAACTATAACGATTTGACGGAAAAGGAAAAAAATTTATACAAACTTGTTGCTAAAGCCTATATCGCTCAATTTTATCCCGTTGAGAAATTTCTTTCGACAAAAATTAAAATTGACTGCGAGGGCGAAAAATTCCAAGCAACAGGCAAAGTTGTTTTAGAAAATGGGTGGAAAGCACTATATAAGGAAGTAAAAAATTCCGATGAAGAAGAAATAGAAATAAATCTTCCTAAAGTATCTAAGGACGATACGGTTTTTTTTCAATCTGAAAATATCGCTTCCAAAAAAACTCACCCGCCAAAAAGATTTACTCCCGCTTCCTTAATAGAAGCTATGAAAAAAATTCATCAATTCGTCAAAGACGAATCGTTGAAGCCGATCTTAAAAGAATGTTCTGGTATCGGAACAGAGGCAACCCGTGCCGAAATGATCGAGAAAATTCAGCGTAACGATTATGTTAAGCTAGAAAAAAAATTTCTTGTTCCGACAGAAACGGGAAGAATGATGCTTTCATTTTTATCCGACAGCCTAACATATCCAGACATAACCGCCAGATGGGAAAAAAATTTGGAAGCTATAAGCAATCGAGAAATGAAATTGGAAGATTTTTTTCAGCAAGAGGAAGGGTTTATAAAAAAATTGGTAGAGGAACAAAAAGAAAAAAATATTGTTCCACCGAAGGATTTGCCGAAGTGTCCTAAATGCGATAAACCTTTGAAAAAAATTCGTTCCAAAAAAAATCAAAAGTTTTATTGGATTTGCGAGGATAAAAATTGTCAGGTGATTTTTTCCGACAAAAATGGGAAGCCTGATTTCAATTCGACTAAAAAAAGGAGCAATTAAAAATGAACTCGGTAATTTTAAGCGGTCGTGTTGCTACGGAAGTCAATTTTCGTGTTACAAAAAAAGGAAAAGCTGTTGCAACATTTTTGCTTGCCGTTCCGAATCGAATGAGAAAAAAGAACGAGGACGGATCTATCCCGACAGATTTTCCTCGCATACAGGCTTGGGGGAAAATCGCTGAAATTTGCAGGGATTATTTAATTCGCGGCAAGGAGTGTTTGATTCATGGTATTATCTCGACAAATACCTATGAAAAAAACAATCAAAAAATTTACAATATTTTTGTTACCGCAAATACGGTAGAATTTTTAGGTTATCAAAAGCAGGTCAACGGCGATGATAATTCTTCCGTATCTGATGATAATGAAATTATATCTTCGGAGGTTGGTATGCCGCCAATTTCTGACGAGGAACTTCCTTTTTGATTCATTTGTATTTGAGGGGGAATCGTTTATGAATACGAAAGATTTAAGCATGAGGTACAAAAAGTCACCGCAGGAAATTGAAAATCTTTTGCAGGAAAATATCGGCGAACTAAAAGATTTTATTCATTATGAGCGTAAAATGTGGATTGTTAATCCCGACTCGCTTCATAAGTTAGATAAATTGTTTGGTTATGCCGGAGAAGCGAAAGACAAAAAGAAATTGGAAAACAGGTCGCAAATCCCAAAGGAAAGTAAGAAAGAAATGCTCGTGGAAAAATTTGAAAATGAGGTTTCGGACGAAAGACTTTTGGAGTTACAAAAAGAATTACAAGAGGAAAAAGAACGGGCAAACAAATACGCTGATGAATTGGCTCGATTACAAGATAAATTCATCGAACTTCAAAACGGGCAGGAAGCCATGAACTCGTCTTTTATCAAAAAACAACAAATTCGTGCGGAAGCCGCAGAGCATGAATTAGAGAAAATAAGACAACGCTCGAAGGACGATGCGAAATATAAAGACGGGCAGATAAAAAGTTTGCAGGATCGAATAAAAGAAATGCAAGACAAGCTGATTGAAAGTCATAGTCAAAATAACGAGAAGCAAAATGAAATAAACAGACTTTCTCGGCAGATTGAAGAAGTCAAGGAAGATTCTGCGAAAAGGTGTTCCAAAGCGGAATTAAAAGTGATTGAAAGCAAAAGGAGCGAGGAAAAACTTTACGCCGACTTGCATGAAACCGAAATGAAATTGCAAGAAATGAGTCACCAAGTCAATATCGCAAACGAGGAAAGAAGCGAGGCGCTCCGCAATATGTCTGCCATGCGATCCGAATTTATCGGCGTAAAATCAAAACTTATCGAAATTACCGCCGGATTAAGCAGTTATTTAACTGATGTCGAAGTAATCGCCGATTCTCGTATCATAAAAGACGAAAATCAAATTGAAACCGAACAGACAAACGATGTAAAACTTGTAGAAGAACCCAAAGCAGTTAGCGATTTGTCAAAACTTCCTGCGAATCTTTCTTTAGCGGAACCGGGAAGAATTAAAACGCTATGGCAAAAAGTCGCAAGTTTCTTCTAAAACAAAAATCTAATCGGGATAATCTTTTGTAAATCAAGGGATTATCCTAATTTCCGTTTTAAAGGGTCTACAAATTAAAAGCCATATAAACATAAGGGCAAGGCAAATTTCTTGCGTTATACGCAATCCTAGAGCGTGGTTTTAATTGAGAATTATATAACAAATAAAATCCCGTCCACATTGGACGGGATTTTATTTGTTATTGTTTATATCATATTCACGACTTGTCTGCGAAATCAAATTTGCCAACATTTTGCCAACAAATACATAATTTTATCAAAAATTAACATAAGTAAATAAAAGTATGAAAAACTCGTTTTTTGCCAGTATAGATAAGGTTTGAAAGATGATTAAAAGTAAACAAAAATAATTGAAGTTATTATCCTCTTGTTAAATAGAAATTCACGTATTCGGCGGAAGGAGCGCGTCTAAGGTCGCTTAACGCAATATCAACGGCACCGCTTCTTAGACCTGCGTAGAGTTCTTCGTGAGTTCCGCTTACGAGGGAGATTTCCACTTCGGGACGTTCTTTTTGAAATTTGGGCAAAACAGACATAAGTTCATCGCCGCGATAATGTCGCAAGTACCCGACGGAAATTTCCTTTTTTGCGCCGTCCGCAAGCCGCATGGTTTCCGCCCGAAGTCGCTCAAAGTCGTTTACGATTATCAAACTCTTGCGGTAAAAATACTCTCCCGCGGCGTTTAATGTAAACTTTCGCCGTTCTCTGCGCATAAGCTTAACGCCTAATTCTTTTTCCAACGCCTGAATTTGCTGCGATATGGCGGATTGCGAAATAAAACATTCCTCCGCCGCCTTGGTAAAGCTGTTCAGACGCGCCACCGCCTGAAAATATTTCATCTGCTTAATCATGAATGAACCTTCATTTTAAAAAGCCCCTGTCTTTATATGCGGCACATAAGGAGCTTCCAACGCATTTATTTCGTCTTCGTCCAATTTAATGTCAAGCGCGGATACCGCTTCTTCAACGTGTTTCACATTGGTAGTTCCAACGATGGGAGCGGTGATGTACGGTTTTGAAAGCATCCACGCCAATGATTCCTGCGCCATTGTGCGACCATGTTCTTTCGCAATCTTTTCAAGATTGTCAACGACTATTTTATCAATATCGTTGGTAGCGTTCCATACCATAGGGGAAACATCGTCTATTTTGTTTCTCTCCGTTACCGTGCCCCAAGGATGAGCGCATCGACCGCCGGCAAGAGGAGACCAAGGCACGACCGCCATCTTCCTGTCTTGA
>JAFXOC010000379.1 GCA_017529085.1 Selenomonadaceae bacterium
GTTTTTTGCTTTTTTTAATTCGTTATGCAGATATTCTCGCTTTACCCCTATATCTATTGTTTCCCAAGGAAAAATTTCATTTTCTCCCCTATCTCTCGTCAAGTAAAAATCCGTCTGCAATCCTATTTTCTTCAGCTCCTGCAAAAAAAACTTTGCTCCGCCTTTATTTGCCGCCGCCAAAATCGCTTCCGACAATCTTCTGTCTCCTCTTGCCAGTATTCCCTGAACCTCCGCTTCTCTCGGCGATTCGAATATGACTTTTATCCCGCTGTCTTTCTTTAAACTTTTCTCTATATATCTAAGTTTTTCCTTTATCGTTTTCTTGTTCTCCATCGGCAACCACATAAAAGGAGTACACGGCTTCGGTACAAATGGATTTATGCTTAAAGTTAAGGTTCCTTGCGAGTTTTCTTCTGCCATATACCTTTTTAACCTTAACGCAAGGGATACAATCGCTTCTATATCCTCCTGTTCTTCAAAAGGAAGCCCAATCATAAAATACAACCTAAAATTTAAAATTCCTGCTTTTATTCCAAGCTTCATAGAATAAAAAAGATGTTCTTCCTCTATTCCTTTGTTTATAACCTTTCGCAGCTTATCGCTTCCTGCTTCCGGCGCCATTGTCAGGGTTTTAAGTCCGCCCTTGGCGAGCGAACTCACCAATTCTTCCGTAACGGAATCCGCCCTGAAAGAAGCCACGGACATATCCATTCCGTTGTCTAAAATATATTTTGCAAGCTCGTCAATCTCCGGATAATCCGAAATCGCCGCGCCCATCAATCCTATTCGTTTGCCGTATTTTTTACCGTTATCAACCGCTTTTTTCAAAACTTCAATCGAACGGTTCCTAGGTTTTCTAAACGCGTACCCCGCCATACAAAACCGACAGTGTCTACCGCAACCTCTCGCAGTTTCTATTAAATACAGGTCAAACTCCGTATCTTCGGTAATCACAACGCTATGAGCCGCAAATTCATCCAAATTCTCGACCCACATCCGCTTAACCCGCCTAGGCGCGCCTTCTTTGCTCTCTATGCAAGAAACCGTACCGTCCTCATTATAATTATGTTCATATAGTGCAGGCACATACACACCGGGTACTTTAGAGAATTTTTTCAAAATCTCCTTGCGGCTAAGTCCTTCCTCTTTCGCCTCTTTATAACAATCCATAAACCGCGGCATCACAGCTTCTCCCTCGCCTATTATAAAGCAATCGAAAAAAGCCGCCAACGGTTCGGGATTAAACGTTGCGCAAGGTCCCCCCGCTATTACAATCGGGTCTTTCTCTCCCCTATCCTCGCTTAAAATTTTTATTCTTCCTAATTTTAACATTTCCACCGTATTAAAATAATCCATTTCGAAAGAAATTGCAAATCCTATTATGTCAAAATCGGAAAAATTTCTCCGAGTCTCCAACGAAAACAACGGCGTATCGATTTTTTTATGCCTCGCCAAAATCTCGCTCTCCGGCAAAAAACCTCTCTCGCAAAAAGTATCTTCACGCTTGTTAAGCAAATCATACACAATATGTATTCCCAAATTGCTCATACCCACCTTATACAAATTGGGATAAGCCAACAAAAAATTAAACTCTGCCCCTCTTTTTATATACGCCCCCCGCTCATTCGCAAACCGCAACTTTTGCGTCTCTTTCAGTCTAAAATCCAAAAATTACGCCTCACTTCTTATCACGATTTTTCAAAAGCTCCAGTTCATTTTGAAAACCAGATATATCCTTAAACTTCCTATAAACAGACGCAAACCTTATATACGCCACTTCGTCAAAATCCTTCAAGTGTTCCATCACACGCTCGCCTATAGCCCTTGCCATAATCTCCCGCTCCATCGTATTTCGTATCTCTCGCTCAATCTCGCTTGCAAGCGCAACTATCCTATCCGCTTCAATATCTCTCTTATCACAAGACCTTATAAGCCCGTTTAACAACTTATTCCTGTCAAAAGTCTCCCGTCTACCATCATTCTTAATCACCATCAGCGGCACACGCTCCAAACTCTCGTAAGTGGTAAACCGCCTGCCGCAAGCGCCGCATTCCCTTCTTCTCCTTATGGTAGACCCTTCCTCAGCCGCTCTAGAATCCACCACTCTGCTATCCGGCGCCTTACAAAACGGACAACGCATTTTTACACCTTCTTTCTAAATCAAGTTTCTTCTTTCTTTCTCTTTCTCTTTTTTGTAAAAAAGAGAAAGAGAAAGAGAAAAAACTTTAATAATTTTTTTGTTTTGGTTTTGGGGGTATTAATGCATTTTTGCCGTAACCTATTAAGTCTTCTCTGTGTAATATGCGCAGAGCTTTTTTTACCAACGCATGGTTCTTTTCATCCCACGCTTGTAGAAGCGCTCGTTGCATGGCTTTTTCTTCCTTTGTCTTGGCAACATATATCTTTTCGCCCGTCAACGGATTTATTCCGGTATAGTACATTGCCGTAGATATTGTGCCCGGCGTTGGGATAAAGTCCTGCACCTGTTTTATATGGTAATTTCGCTCTTTCAAAAATATCGCAAGTTCCAATGCGTCCTTTAACTCCGCGCCCGGATGGCTCGACATAAAATAGGGCACCAAATACTGTTTCTTCCCCAATCTTTCGTTTACCTTTTGAAATTTTTCTATAAACTTCAAATATACTTCCCTATGAGATTTTCCCATAGCGTCCAAAACTCTGTTGGATATATGTTCCGGCGCTATTTTAAGCTGACCGCTTACATGATATTTTGACAGCTCTTCCAAAAATTCATCGTCGTCAGCGGCTTTTAACAGATAGTCAAATCTTACGCCCGAACGGATAAACACCTTTTTTATCTTAGGCAAGGCGCGAATTTTTCTCAACAACCCCAAATATTCTTTGTGACTCGCCTTCAAATTTTTACAAGGAGACGAGCCAAGACAGGATTTACCCTTGCAAGTTCCCCTTTTTTCCTGCGCGTCGCAAGAAGTTCGATGAAAATTTGCCGTAGGTCCTCCGACATCGTGTATATATCCTTTAAAATCCGGAAGTTCCGTCAAAAGCTTTACTTCCCGCAAAATCGACTCGTCGCTGCGCCTTTGAATAATCCTTCCTTCATGGGAATGTATGGCGCAGAAATTACAACTACCAAAACATCCCCGGTGAGCCGTTACGCTAAACCGCACTTCTTTTATTGCGGGCACTCCGCCCATTTTCTCATACATCGGGTGATACGTTCGCATATACGGCAAATCGTAAACTTCGTCCATTTCTTCCGTTGTCAGCGGCATAGCTGGCGGATTTACAACCACGACCTTATCTTCGGTTTCCTGCGCCAACCGCCGCCCGCAAATAGGATTTTGCTCCGTATAATCAATCCTCACAGCCTCGGCAAAAGCCTTCTTATCTTTTAAGCAATCCTCATAAGATGGAAGTTTTACATAATCGTATATATAATCAAACCCCGGCGCGACGTAAGCGGTACCCTTAATATCCTGCAAATCGCTTATTTTTACGCCTCTGTTTAATTCGGCGGCTATTTCTAATACGGCGTGTTCCCCCATACCGTAAATGAGAATATCCGCTCCGCTTTCCATCAATATTGATTTATGAAGCGAATCGTCCCAATAATCGTAATGAGCAAGGCGGCGAAGACTCGCCTCAATACCGCCGATTATCACAGGCTTGTCACTGAAAAGCTCCCGTAATTTTTTTGTATAAACCGCAACGGCTCTCGGAGGTCGCTTGCCGATTTTTCCTCCCGGAGAATATTCGTCAAAATGTCGCAAACGTTTTTTTGACGTATACGCACTAAGCATTGAATCAAGGTTCCCTGATGAAACCAAAAAACCCAACCGCGGTTCCCCCAAAAGAGTAAAATCCTGACTTCTTTGCGGGTTCGGTTGGGCGATTACACCTACGCTAAGCCCGTGAGAAACGAGCAAACGACTTATTATCGCAACGCCGAAACTTGGGTGATCCACATAAGCGTCGCCTGATACAAAGATAAAATCTAATTGCCTAAACCCGCTTCGTTCCATGTCCTTTCGCGAAACGGGCAGAAAACCGTCCATTTAATTTGCAACATCCTTCGTATAGACTTTTTCGGCAACCTGACCGAAATTTCCCATCGCTCACATTTTTTTGCCGTTATGGGTTATGTCTATCGCCCCTGCGTTGCCTGCGGTTATCGTTATCGTGTTGTTGCCCTTCCATGTGAAGAATTGACCGTCTTGACCGATGTCTTCAAAAACCACCGCTCCGTCCACAATTACCTGTGTCCAGCAATTCCCGTTAAATCCCGCAGTCACCTCAACACCTGAAGTTTGCTGTTGCGCCGGAGCCGCAGCAGGAGCAGCGGAAGGCGCAGGAGTATTTGCCGCGGGCGCTTGAACCGGTTTGTTTTCTTCCGCCTTTGGCTCTTTCTTTTCTTCCTTAGGCTGTGCCTTCGGCTCTTCCTTAACCTCTTGTTTTTCTACTTGAGCGGTTTTAGTTTCCTCTTTAACGGTATTATCCACAGCGGTTTGATTTTTATTCATGTAATAAAATGCGCCAAGACAGATAAGCGCCAACAACAAAACAAACATCAAAAACCCGCTCTTCTTTTTCCCGGATTTCTGATTTTTAGGCGTATTTAACTTTACCGGTATATCAACTTTTTCCTCTTCAGGCTTAGTGAAAACATCCGGCGGCGCAACGCTGTCCGATGTCGGCAGCGCAGAAGGTCCCGGCTTTTTCGCTCCGCCCTGCACCTCGTTTGTATATTCTTCTATCAGCGCGTCGCTGTCAATTCCCAGAAAATCCGCGTAATTCCTGATAAATCCCTTTACATATACGGGACTTGGAAGCGCAAACCAATTTTCTTCTTCCAGAGCCGAAATGTACGCCTTTCTGATGCTCGTCCCGTTCTCAATATCCGTTACGGTTAAATTCCGACTCTCTCTTGCCTGTTTTAAAATTTCGCCTAACATAAAAACCTCCGCAAAAGACCTTTATGGGTTGATTATACATTATTAAATCTGTTAAGTCAAAAAAATTTATTTTTCACAACTCTGCTCTTTTTAACAGCGGTCGCCACCAAGCCTCGTTATTCTTATACCATTCGATAGTGGATTTTATGCCGTCTTCAAATTTTGTCTTAGGTTTCCAGTCAAGTTCTTTTTCTATTTTTTCGGCGTTAATCGCGTAGCGCAAATCGTGACCTTTTCTGTCCGCTACAAATTCTATCAAATCTTCGCTCTTTCCAAGCTCTTTTATAATTATCTTTACAACGTCTAAATTCTTTCGCTCGTTATGCCCGCCTATATTATATACCTCGCCAAGTTTGCCTCTGCGAATAATCGCGTCTATGGCGCTGCAATGATCTTCCACATAGAGCCAATCGCGTACGTTGTCGCCCTTACCGTAAACGGGAAGTTTTTTATCGTTCATGGCGTTTGTTATCATCAAAGGTATCAATTTTTCGGGAAAATGATACGGACCGTAATTGTTGGAGCAACGCGAAATAGTAGCGGGTATATCATAAGTGCGGTGATAAGCGAGCGTCAATAAATCCGCCGAAGCTTTTGAAGCAGAATACGGACTGGACGCTTTTATGGGTGTTTCCTCACTGAAAGCTAAATCGGGGCGGTCCAGCGGTAAATCTCCGTAAACTTCGTCCGTAGAAACTTGATGGAACCTTTTTACGCCGTATTTTTTGCAAGCGTCGAGCAAAACCTCAACGCCAAAGATATTCGTACGCAAAAACACTTCCGGCGCCATTATGGAACGGTCTACGTGACTTTCCGCCGCAAAGTTTACCACAATATCCGGCTTTTCCCTCTCAAACATTGCGTATACGTCAAGCCTGCTCGAAATATCGCCTCTCACGAATTTAAATCTGTTGTTTCCCTTAAGCGGCTCCAACGTTGCCATATTTCCCGCGTAGGTTACGGCGTCAAAACATATAATTTCATCGTCGGAATTATCCATGAGATAATAGATAAAATTGCTCCCGATAAAGCCTGCGCCACCCGTTACTACTATTTTCACATAAATCACTCTCCAAAATCCAACCCAATATGCAAAAACGCCTCGCGTTTTCTTTTGCCCTCGGTAAATTCACATTTGAAAGGCAGCGGCGCGAACATATTCTCGCTGTCTTTCGGAATCGTAAACACCGATTTTTCCCTGTCGCTCCTTTCCCCCGTTTCTATCTTCACTATCACAAATCCCTTGTCAGCCAGCATCTCCGCCGCCTTTGCCGCCGCTCCGTTAATGCCGCTGTCGTTTATTATCGAAACCTTAACTTATTGTGGCTTTTACTCTCTGTCTTCATCTTCGATGAGTTCCGTAGCCGGTGGCGCTTCGTCGAATTTCATGCCTTTGGGAATATCGGATTTATATGCGTCTTCGTCTTTTTCTGCTTTCGCCAAAAATTCATCCGTCAAACTTATATTGTTGGCGCTTTTGAAATTCTTTCGAAGCTCGGCAATGCTCGGGATATAGTAGCTTATTCCCTCATAATAAGCGGGTCTTCCCGGTATGGTTTTAACCTTCAATCCCTTATTATATACGCTTTTTATAACGTCCGCCATAGAAAGCATCTCGGAAATTTGCAAATCCGTCTCAACCGAATCCGCCGCAATACGCAAAATCTCGGGAAGTTTAGGTAGAGTCTCCGCGCTCATCAGTTCGTCTAATACAGCCTTAACAAATTTTTGTTGCCGCTTTATTCTCCCTATATCCCCTTCTTCTTCATCCCTATACCTTACGTATTGTATCGCTCGATTGCCGTCTAAAAACTGTTCTCCCGGGTATAAGTCTATCACAAGCCCATCATCGTCCCAAGGGTCCTCGTAGTACATTCTCTTATCAACGTCCACCAGCAAACCGCCCATAGCGTCTATTATTTTTGGAAAAGCCCGCTGATCCACCAAAACGTAATGGTCGATTTTAGTGTCGAACAATTCCTCAACCCGCATAAGCGATTCTTTATGTCCGCCGTACGCGTAGGCATGGTTTATTTTGTCGTATTTATCGTTTTTATACTTAACCCTCGTATCCCTCGGAACAGAAAAAAGCGTTGCCGTCCCGTTAACTTCATCGTACGACACCACCATCATGGTATCGCTCCTGCCGGTATCGTCAGCCCTTCTGTCTACCCCAAGCACCATAATATTTACAATCTTACCCGCAGGTTTTTTCACCGCAATCGGCGCCTCGTCATTTTCCGCCATAACGACACCTATAACCGCCGACGCTATCAATAAAGCAGCCGCAAAAATCTTTTGCACCTTGCTGTAATCACGCTTAACGCTCAAAACTTCACCCGCTTAAAATTTCATCACAAGAAAACCTCTAAAAAACTTGATCTCCCCGACAGTTCCCCGCCCCTTCGGGGCGGGGAACTACAAAAATAAGCATTTAGAGATGCCAACAATATTTTTCAGCCACTCGTTTAGTATAGCAAACATAAATTGTTATGGCAACTTAAAAGAAAAATAAAGTGAACGAAATTGGAAGGAATTTTTTTAGATGCGTAGAATTTACTAATTGTTAAAATTCACCGTTCGTATTTTCCGCTTATTTGCGGGAAATACCTCTTTTTGGGGAGAAAATAATGGCAAGCGATCTTCATATTCACACAAGTTTTTCGGACGGCAAATTTTTGCCTGAAGAAATCGTGGAAAAGTCAAAACAACTTGGGTTAAAATACATCGGCATAACCGATCACGACACCATAGACGGCATTGCAGACCTCTACGATAAAGGATTCTATCCCGCAACCGGAATAAATATTATCCCCGGTATTGAAATGAGCGCCGATTCCGAAAAACACGAAATTCATATTTTGGGTTACAACATAGATATATTTAATGAAGAATTAAGAGAAAATCTTATCGAAGTATCAGAAGCCAGATGGACAAGGTTTAGCGAGATTATCGAAAAACTTAATAACGAAGGCTATGACATTACGGAGACCGAAGTTCTGACCCTTGCGGGAGCAAGTCGCTCCATCAGCCGTTCCCATGTGGCAAGAGTGTTGGTAAAAAAGGGAATATTTAAAACCGTACGCGAAGCCTTCAACACATTGCTTGAGCGTGGTAAACCCTGCTATGTGCCGCATTTTAGGCTGAGCGTTAAAAAAATTATCGAGCTTATCCATAGCGCGGGCGGTATCGTGGTCTTGGCGCATCCAAAACTTATCTACGACGACGATTCGGTACAAGAACTTTTAGATTTGGGAATGGACGGCATTGAAGCTTATTACCCGGAACACAACGATATAGATACCGCAAGATACATAAATTACGCCAAAAAGAGAAACTTAATAATCTCGGGCGGCTCCGATTATCACGGCATAGGCGCAAGACACAACATAGAGCTGGGCGAATTTGAGCTTGACGACAAATTCGCCAAACAAATTTTTGAGATGAAAAAATAAGCCAACAATAGGAGGAAGCATGATGGATGTAGTAGCCTTAGTAGGTCCAAGCGGCACTGGGAAAAGTCATCGCGCCCTCAAAATTGCGAGGGAAGAAGGAGCCGACGCTATTATAGACGACGGAATTCTTATTAAAGACGGAAAAATTTTGGCGGGACATTCGGCAAAAACCGAGATGAGCAAGATTATGGCAGTGCGCCGCGCTATTTTTGTGCTTCCGGGTCACGCCGAAGAAGTGCGTTCGGCTATAGAATCTGCAAACCCTCATCGTATATTGATTTTGGGCACGTCCGAAAATATGGCGCATAAAATAACGAAAATCCTAAACCTTCCTTCCATACAAAAGATAATCAGGATAGAAGACATAGCGACAAGAGCCGAAATGCAAGAAGCTCGCGATATGCGCCTTAAAGAAGGCAAACACATAGTCCCTGTGCCTACCATAGAATTAAAACCGCATTTCTCCGGTTTTCTCATAGACCCGTTGCAATCCTTCTTCAAACGCTCTTCCACAAACAGAAGAAGATTGGGTGAAAAATCCATCGTGCGACCTGTATTTAGCTATTACGGCAAACTTGTTATAGACGATTCGGCGATAAAATCCATCGTTGAAAAAGCGGTTCGCGCTAAAGAATTTGTGAAAAAAATCGCCCACATATCGGTGAAACGCGAAAAAGAAGAAAATGCGGGATTAAAAATAAACTGTGAAGTCGTGCTTTCTTACGGAAATCACCTGCCAAGCGCTTTGAGGGACACTCAAAGCAAGGTAAGAGAATCCGTAGAATTTATGACCGGCATGGCGGTACGCGAAATAAACATAAGAGTTAAAACTCTTTATGTCGAAGCATAATCATCATAGCGAACGACGATAAATTTTGTATTTTGCACCCCAGCCCTTCGGGCGGGGTGCAAAACCAAGTAAAGATATTTTTGTCGTTCGCTATACAACAAAACCTCCTATAATCATTCTTGCCAATATTTTTGCAAAGTGATTATGGGAGGTTTTCTTATGTCCAAATTATACGGTTACGCGAGAGTATCGACAGAAGAGCAGCGCACCGACAGACAGATTATCGCTTTAACAAAGTTCGGAGTATCAAGAGATTGTATATTTACCGATAAACAAAGCGGCAAAGACTTTAACCGTCCTAAGTATAGGAAGCTTATGTCAAAGCTTCGCCCTAAAGACGCGCTCGTTCTTTCAAGTCTTGACCGCTTGGGTCGCAACTACAATGAGATTATAGAACAGTGGCGCATTATTACAAGCGAGAAAAAAGCCGATATTATTATTCTCGACATGAGTCTCTTAGATACGCGCAGCGAATACGACTTGATAGAGTCGCTTATTAGCGCCATCGTGTTAAAAATCCTTTCCTATGTTGCGGAGAAAGAGCGGGAAAACATAAGGACAAGGCAAAAAGAAGGCATAGACGCGGCTAAAGCTAATGGCGTAAAATTCGGTCGCCCTAAAATCAAGCGTCCTAAAAGCTTTATAGGGATTTATCGCAAATGGAAAAACAAAGAATTAACAGGTAGAGAAGCCGCGGAGTGTTTGAATGTGTCCCATACCACCTTTTTAAATTGGGTCAAACAATTTGAAGGCAGAGAAATCGTACAGAAATCGAGTACTAAAGAGATAAATGAAAATTTGAAAGTGAAACGCATAGGCAATGTTTACGGTTATATGCGTGTTTCTACAAAGGAACAGAACGAGGACAGACAGCGCATAGCTTTGACGGAGGCGGGCGTACCGCTCAAAAACATTTTTATGGATAAGCAAAGTGGAAAGGACTTTAATCGCCCCGCTTATAAAAAGCTCGTAAAAAAAATAAAGCCCGGCGATACTCTTGTAATTAAGAGCATCGACAGGCTGGGAAGAAACTATAAGGAGATTTTGGAAGAATGGCGGATTATCACGAAAGAGAAAGGGGCGAATATAAATATTCTCGATATGCCTCTTTTGAACTCTAATCAAGACAAAGATTTAATAGGAACGGTTATATCAGACATCGTGCTTCAACTTCTCTCATACGTCGCCGAAACGGAGCGCAACTTTATCCGTCAGCGTCAAGCGGAGGGTATCGCCGCCGCTAAAGTTCGCGGCGTGAAGTTTGGGAGAGAGAAGAAGGAGAAGCCGCCATTATTTGTATCTTTAAGAGAAAAGTGGCTCAAAGAGGAAATATCCGCAAGAGAAGCGGGAAGGATTTTAAACATCACCCATAACACTTTTATTAGGTGGGCTAAAGAGTGATTTCTTGGAAACAAAATTAAACTTTATTACCCATAGCGAAAATAAAAAAACAGCCTCTAACACTGTAATGGATTATATCATAAAGAGCCTTGATATGCAAGGAATTTATGAATTTTCAAACATTTTACGTATTTGATATATTTTACGAAAAATTGTTGTAATTTTAATCTTACTTTGTTACCCATTAACGAAAATAGCCGAAAACACTAAGGTGAAGCACAATTTTTGAGATAGGAGGTTTTGATAATGATTTATGTTGTTTTACATTATGGGCAAGTGGAAAAGGTGTTTAAGACTGAAAAAGACGCATTAAATTATGTCTTTGATGGCGAAGATACTGGTAACATATCTATTTCAGACGTTGTCGTTGCTACCAGTGGAGTATGGGAAGTTAAAGCCTGCAACTTAGAATGAGAAATCGTCTCGAAAATAAGATGAAGGTAAGGTGAACGGATCGTGGCTGTGCGGATAGCTAATAATAATACTTCTGCGCTTATTTTAGGCGAATTAAAGAAAAACAACAATAAACTCTCTAAAGACCTAAAAAAAGTATCCTCCGGCTTAAAAACAAACGATGCAGGCGATGGAGTAGCGGATTATTCAATAAGCGAAAAAATGCGCGCCTTGATTCGTTCTCTTAACCAAGATATTGACAATTCAAAAAAAGGTATAGATTTAGTAAAAGTTGCCGAAGGCGGTATTCAGCAGATAATTGAAGAACTTCGCAATATGAAAAAAATGGCGCTTGATTCCGCAAACGACCATAATAGCGAGATTGACCGCGCGATTATACAAAAGGAATTTGAAAACCGAATGAAGGAAATTGATGATATTGCTACTACTACAGAATATAATCGCAGGATTTTATTGGACGGTAGATATTGGCTAAAAGAATATGAGGATCTTATTCCCATATATGAAAGCGAATATTTAAAAATAATATCATCGAATATAGAAAACAATACAACATTGTCGGTAAATATTGATACAAATGTTATGCATATTCCTTCATCGTTAGAATTTGTGAGCTCAAAATTGGGCGTATATAAAAATAATTTAGACAGAAAAGTTCTTTTTACGAATGCAAATACAAATTCAGTTGAAAATCTTATATTTGACCCCAATGAAGTAATGAGATATAATTCCTTCCAAGGGTTGTTTCCGCTTGCCGAGGGGATGTATTTGCAAAAGACATATCCCGTTCAAGACGGACCTATTGA
>JAFXOC010000380.1 GCA_017529085.1 Selenomonadaceae bacterium
AGTGTTCTGCTTCAGATAATTTCATAAAAATTGCACAAAAGCATTTTTTAGTTGTATAAAAAAATTTGCCAAAGAAGTTTTATTATGATACAATTATACCAATATATTTCTCAAAAGGATTGAGTTCTATGCAAATGAGAATTATTCCCGGGGGGGGGGTATAAGCCCCTTCGTATCGGCGTTTTTTTACCAAAAAGTTTATACTCATCGAGAGAAACTCTCTTTAATCGGAGGGTCGGTTAAATTTGCGTAAGTTAAGCAGGTTTAACCGATTTTCCGATTAAAGAGAGTTTTTTGTTTATACGGGATCAATGCGGAGGGGATCAATATGTTTGGGCTGAGAATTTTTTCCGTATTCGTTGTATTCGCTTTTTTATTGACGGCGACGCTTAAAGCGGAGGCGCATAACGCTAATTTACAAGCAGGCAACGACGAAGGACACCTTCGTTCCTTTTGGGAGAGCGACGCTATAGAGGCAATAGGACACGGAGTTGCGCCGAAAAAAGCCGCGACTAAAGGCGAGGCTAAGTTTATGGCAGAGCAAGCCGCCTCCATTGACGCTTACAGAAAACTCGCCGAATACGCTGCGGGAGTGAAGATAACGGCGAACAGCAAGGCGACGAAAAAAGAGGTCAGCGCAATAATCACCGGCGCCGTAATCGTATCCTCCGAATTTGACGAGGACAACAACTGTACCGTTATTATGCGGGTTCCCTTATACGGCGTTAAAGGGCTTATGTCCAAAGTAGACATAACAGATATAACCAAGGATGCGCCGGAAGCCTTTCCCGGTACTTCAGAAATCGGAAGCGGCAATTATACCGGACTTATAATAGACTGCAGCGAGGTCAAAGAGAATTTGTCGCCGGTTCTGATGCCTAAAGTTGAGACAACGACGAATAAATCCGTATACGGCGCAAATAATTTCAGCAGGGCAATCCTTAAAGAGCGTGGCATGGTAAGTTATGCCGCAAATATGGACGGCAATACCAAAAGAGCCGGAGACAACCCGCTTATAATAAAAGCGGTGGGCTTGAAGGACGACGGCAGTTCCCCTGTTATAAGCAAAGCGGACGCAAGATTGATACGCATGGAAAATCAAAGTTCGCATTTTTTAGAGAGCGCCAACGTGGTGTTTTTAAGCACCAGGGGACACCGCGACAGCATAAAAAAGAGCGGCGGCGATAAGACCGATTCCGGTTTGTTGATTTGATTTATCCCCTTCGTGAGGATTAATATATGACGTTAAAAAAATTTTGTTGCAAGTTCGGAAGCGTGATAGACGCATTTTTCGTCGTTGTCATCGTTGCGCTTGTTCTCTGTTCGGGGGCGCTTGACGCTTTAAATCGCCGCGCTTCTGACTACCTTTACCAACGAAGCGTCGAAGGCGGCGGGGATATTATCGTAATAGGCATTGACGATAAGGTTCTGGATAAATACGGTGTGCTCGCCTTTTGGGAGCGGCGAAAAATTGCCGAGGTCATCGAATACCTTAACCGCGACGACAACGCTCGTCCCGCAGTTATAGGCGTTGACACCATTTTTACAGGGGAAAATCCCCTTGACAAAGAAGGGGATGAAATGCTGGTCAAGGCGGCTCGGGCGGGAAACGTGGTCTTTGCGGCGTCCGCAAAGTGGAAGGCGCTGGATAAAAACGGCGTTCCCTATGCGGATTATTTGGACTTACCATATACGGCTTTGACGGAAGCAGCGGAGGTCGGGAACGTCTGGCTGCCCGGTGAAAAGGACGGCGTTACCCGCCACGGGCTTTTAAGCGTAAAAGTTAAGGGAGAGGACGAGGATTTTTTAAGTTTTTCCAGGGTCGTATACGAAAAATGGCGGAAAAGCTTGGGGCAAGAGATAAACCCGCCTCCCGCCGTAAGCGAACGGGGCGTTTTTTACCTGCCCTTTGTAAAGGAGAATTTCGGCGAAAGAGTCAATATAGACGAGCTTTTGGAAGGAAAGTTAAAACCTGAGGACTTCAAGGACAAAATCGTGTTGGTGGGGATTTGCGCCTCAGGCATGGGGGACGATTTCACCGTGGCGCTTAACCATAAGCGGATGTACGGAGTGGATATACACGCCAACGAGATAGCCGCATTTCACCGCAATTTCTTTCCCAAGGAAATAGACGACAGGGCGCAGTTTGCCTTTCTTATCGTTGTACTTTTTATTGCCGAGATATATTTTCAAAGGGACAAAATGTTCCGGGTGGTTGTGTCTTGGGCGGGCCTTTCTTTAGGTTGGCCGATTCTCTGCGCTTTGGGGTATTTTTACGGGGGAGTTGTCCTGCAGGTTTTATACCTGCCGCTTTTTGCAAGCGTACTGTTTATCGGCGCAATCTATAGAAACTACGACAGGGCAAGGACGGAACAGATACGCCTTAGCGCAAACTTAGGCAGATATTTCGATCCCGCCGTAATGGAGAAGATAACGGCAAAGAACAGCGACGCTTTAAGGCTTGGCGGAAAAGCCGAAGAAATCGCCGTGTTGTTTGCGGACATCAGGGACTTTACCGCAATGAGCGAGAAGTTTTCCGATAATCCGGAGGCCGTGGCGGATATTTTGAACCGTTATCTGAAAATGACTTCCAAATGCGTACGGGATTATAACGGCACGTTGGATAAATTCGTCGGGGATCAGATTATGGCCTTTTGGAACGCCCCGATAGCGCAGGAAAAAGCCGCAAATCTCGCTTGCTTGGCGGCGCTTGATATGCTCTCAAATCTTCCCGCGCTAAAAAGGGAGGTAAAGAGCGCTTACGGGGTTGAAATCACCTTCGGAATAGGGATTCATTGGGGAAAAGCGGTGGTAGGCAACATAGGCTCGGATATCCGAATGGATTATACGGCGATAGGGGATACGGTGAACACGGCGGCAAGGCTTGAAACAAACGCTCCCGGAGGTAAGATATATATTTCCCGCAACCTTTTGGATATGCTTGGGAACGGGGCGACGGCAAAGCCTCTTGAAAAAATCTTGACTTTAAAGGGAAAAACCGAAGAAATAGAGATTTTCGAGCTTATATCGTTGCAAAATGAGAGGTGAGAATTTTTGAGCGAACAAATACTTGAGGAAAAAATGCGGCTTACCGTGCTTGGCGCAAGGGGATCCATGCCGGGCGAGGGCGGCAACGTCGCCGTTTACGGCGGTTCTACCTCTTGTTACCGCATAAAGGTCGGCAACGAAGAGATTTATCTCGACGCCGGTTCGGGAATTGCGGGAGTAATGCCCGAAAAAAATACGAATGTTTCCATATTGTTGACCCATATGCACTTGGACCATTTGGTGGGGCTGCCCTTCTTTTCGGCGCTTGGCGAAGCCAAAAGGAAAATTTCGATATACGGCGGGGAGAGGGACGGGCTTTCGGTAAAGGATGCGGTTGACAGGCTTATCGTTCCTCCGTTCTGGCCAATTTGCATTGAAAACTATCCCGCAAGCGTGGAATTTCATTCCCTAAATGAAAACGGCGCATTTAAACTGGGAATTGCGAGCATAGAATATATGGAGGGCAACCATCCCGGCGGCTCTACGGTGTTTAAAATTGCGTGCAACGGAAAATCCATAGTATACGCCACGGATTTTGAACATAACGATAAATCTGCGGTTCACCGGCTGACGGATTTTGCGGCGGGAGCGGATCTTTTCCTATACGACGCCCAATATACGGAAAAAGAATACGAAAGATACGTTGGCTACGGTCATTCCACCCCGGAAGCGGGACTTGAAATAGGAAGCGCCGCAAAAGTGAAAGCCATTCTCTTTGTCCACCATGCGCCCCATAGGTCTGATGCGGAATTAGAGGAAATGCAAAGCAAATTTTCCGATAACGGAATAAAAGTATCTTTCGCAAAAATAGGAGATGACTTTTTATTATAACTTATTGAAGTTATCAGACTGTAAACTTATTATTATTTATTTGCGGAACTCTCCCCCCTACCCCCCTCTAGGAGGGGGGCTTGGTTAGAGACAATTTGAAATTTTGGCTCAAAAGCAGTAATCCGAGTGCCTCCCTCCTAGAGGGAGGTGCCCGAAGGGCGAAGGGAGAGCCGTGAAGAGCACAATATTGGTTGATTTGTCTACACTCTGATAACTTATTGAAGTTATTTCTTTTCTCTTTTTCTTTGTTACTTGCTTTTTTGGGAGGTGTTTCTGATGAAAGATACATATAATGCTGAGGTTATTTTGGAGAAGGTTTTTACCCTTATGCAAGAGCTTTACGCCGAAATGAGCGGGATTGAAAAGGCTAAGGGCAATCATAAGAGGGCGTTCGGGATTTTTGCCGATTTGGGAAGGACGCTTGTAAATTCCGAACGGGCGAGTTTCTGGTACTGGGATAAAATTGGACATCGTCTTAAAACCGCCGCCGCAACCGATACCTCGGAAATCGTCATAGACGAAAATTCAGGATTGGTGGGGGAAGCGCTTAGGGAAAACAAGGTGCTGATGGTAAACGACCCAAAGAATAGTCCGAATTTTAACGCCGATATTGATAAGGAGCGGAATTTTGAAACCAAGTCGGTTCTGGTAATGCCCGTTTCAAATTGCAAAGGCGAAGTTATAGGCGCCTTTCAGGCGATAAACAAGCTAAACGAGGAAGGGCTGTTCAAGGACGAGGATATAAAACGCTTGTCCCTTGCCGCTATTATATGCGGCATGGCTCTTGAATCGGAACTGTTTTTGGCCATATCGGAAAGGGACAGGTTGACGGGGCTTAAAAACAGGTTCGGTTTCGACGACGATTCTGAAAATCGCTACGAACCGGCGTTAAAAAACGGTAAGCCTGTTTCCGTCATAATATGCGATATTGACTTCTTTAAAAAAGTAAACGATACATACGGGCATAAAGGCGGGGATATGGCTCTCATCCATACGGCGAAAATCCTGCAGTCCGCAGTGCGCAGCATGGATTCCGTGTATC
>JAFXOC010000381.1 GCA_017529085.1 Selenomonadaceae bacterium
TGGGAAAGGAAGCGTAATTCCAACCCTACGCCCATTCATTGGCACTTTACTATAAATAAGGCTAGGACAAAATTGGTATCGCTGTACCCTGACCTTACTGAGTGAATATTATTATAAAAATGAACGAGGTTCTACACTAGGCTCAAATGGGGTTCGTGTACCATCTTTATTTTCAAGTATATCAAGATAAAATAAATATTGTTTGATGTGAAAAATTTTTCTGGCATCAATACCTGTATTCTTTGCAATATTAGTTATATCGTAATTTATATTACGAAAAAATTCATATCTTTTTATAGCGTGTAATAGTGCTTCTTCTGATTCAATATCAGTAATCGCACCCGATATACCGCCTGATACATGGTTTTCATCCATAACAATTTCTCCTATTAAATTATATCACAAAAATTTTTCTTACGCCACAATAAATTATAAAAGGATTGCCACATTTAAGAAGCAATCCTTTTATTTCACGCCGTATAGTAATTTTTCTTAGATTGGTACGCTTTCAAACAATCGAAAAATTGATCGTCATGTTTGGCAAGATATACGCAACCTACATGGAATAAGATGTTGACGGGGATGATATACCAAAAGTGAAAGTTTAATATAAAGAGAAAACCAACCAAGGCGTTAAGCATTATCGCAATTCTAGGCGCGCCCATAAATAGGAACTGTTCCGTAAGTCCTCGATAAAATACAAGCTCTTGCCACGATACGGTTTTATCTTCATTTTCTTCATTTTGCTTTGCCATGCCGTATCACGCTTTAGAATAAAACAAATCCGGTCGTGTCAACAAGAAATGTTGACGCACCTGCGGCAACACTTCCACCGCCGATAACGCGCATTGCTGTTTTTGTAACCTGATTTTCAATATTCATCGCCCATGATGCCGCTCCAACCGCTGCTCCAATCGTCACTATTCCCTTTGCCACAGAACCACTCATAACAGTAGCCATTTTTTTCAAAGGTTCTTCTATAGTGCTAATTGTTGCGGCTTTATCCTCTTTATATGCGTTTTGTGCAAACGAACTATCCTGCATCAGCAAAACCGTCCCCGCCATGATAGCCAACTGCAAGCAAAACAGTTTGTTTTCCATCACAAACTTACCGGCGGTTTTTGCCGCTTTTTTGGCGTTATCTAAGGTTAAACTTTCTTTGATTTTCTTGATGTTCATTGATTTTTCCTCCCTTAAAACATAAATGGATTTTTTACACTCTAATTGTAAAATAAAATTTTTAAAAAATTTCTTATAAAGTTGCTATCTCGAATTTATCCCTAATTTTTCATGGAAATATTGCAATGTCGAATAAGCGTAAATGGAAACAAATCCGCTTTTTATACATCGCTTATATCTCTCAATCTCCGCATCCATAACATCCGCTATTTGATTTTCCTCAATCTTCAACTTCGAGCGGATTCTCGCCGTAAGTGCGCTTATCGTCCCTCTGTTGATTATAATATCCAAATCGGATTGTTCTACCAACAGAGTTTTTTGAAAATCCAGTCCGGGTCTGCTTGAATTTTTTTTCGGATTTTCAAACTCAATCCCCGTTTGGTAAATATTTGAGTGAAACGGTATCGCATAGGTGAAATTATAATTTTTTGAAGGAATTATGGCGTATGGACGGGTAATCTTTCTAAGCATACAAGGCATACGCGCCGCACAATCGGCATAAAACGACAACGACAAAAAAGCAAATTTAATGTTTGAAGAATAATTGTAAATCCTCGAAACTTTATTTTTGACCCTGTTCACCCTGCGGGGTTTGGTTGTCACTTGTCTGCTGTTTGGCTTCATTTTGCTGCTTCTCCCTATCCTTTTGATACTTTGCCCATTCTTCCTGTCTTAACCGAACTTCCTCGCGCATTTTATTCAAATGTTCCGTTGGTACAAATTCCCATTCATTGTCGTTAGACACTTTAATATTATAACAAGCCGGGTCGTAAAATTCCTTTGGGACTTCCATATCTTTAGGCGCTGTAGTAATTATCGTAACGCCACCGTTTTTTCCCGCCACTACAACGCTGTCTCCCTCGTGCAAAGTAACCTTTTCGGGAGATGGTTTTGTCGGATTCATGCCTAATATCCGATATTCTCCCGCAGGTAATTTCAATGCGCCGTCTTTACTGCCTACATATAAA
>JAFXOC010000382.1 GCA_017529085.1 Selenomonadaceae bacterium
CTCGTGCAAATCATTTGACCACGGCTTCGTTGCCAAGGCATAAAGACCTCTTTTGGCAAATGCACGCTCCCTGTTCTTGTTCTCGAAAAGCGCCCAGGTAACATAAAACCGAAGCATGGCAAAACGCAGATGCGCTTCGTAGGCTGTTACCGTTTCCGTGTCCTCCAGAAATTCCATGCCCAGCCGATCTTCCTTCGTCCAACCTTCCAATCCGTTTAATTTGAGTTCGTCTTTGTCGTAGTCAAAGCGGAAATGCGGTAGGCGCATCCCGGCAAAATCTTTCAACTCATAAAAATATGAAATCGCCCTATCATCCTTAAATCCCCAAAAGCGCAGTAATTTTTCCCACAGAGGCGCATAAGGATTTTTTTCGTAGGCAACGTGAAAATTTTCGGTGGGCGTTAGTTTTAAGGCATGGCACAGCGCAGAAAAATTATCGTTTTGTGTCGATGGAAATAATTTAGCGAATTCTTCAGCAGAAAAGAAATCTCGCCAGTATTCGATATGAAAATCCGTGGGTCTTCGGACAAATGCGCGAAGTTTCTTTACGCCGTCCGTTATGCTCTCCCGTAATAAATTGTAATCAACCGCCGCATTTTCTTGCAGATACTCAAAAACTTTCGCTGTCACCTCAGAGGGAATGTCAATGCCGAAATCCTGCCAATCCCGCATAGGATGACAAAATACCGACTCGCCCTGCTCCATATCGAAAACTTCTCCCAAGGTGATGCGACGAGGGTACAAGATGTATTTTTCCGCTTGAGGCTTGCTAAATTCGTTTTCCCCGGTATAAATAAGACAAAACCTGAGCGCATCCGCTTTAACTTCTACTGTGTCGCTTTCATAACGGATAATGCGCCAGCGATAAGGGACGGTCAATTTCCGTTCAATCGGCGGGGCGCAAAGGGAAAAATACGCAACCATGCCGTGCTCACGGCAACCGTCAACGGAGCGAATACTGTCCGCGCGTTCAATGTGGTGTACCTTCTCAAAACGCTTATGCTTCAAGCACCAGACCATTCGCTGACGGCGATGAGCGTGAAAGCATTGATAGTCCCATTCTCCCATACCAAATTCTCCAAAGAGAACAACGGGTACATCCTTAGCGGAAAGAGTGTAGTAGCGTTTATCAGTTGCAACCCATGCGCGACTGCTACAGTCGTACCGATAGGCAGTCGTATCGATTAGCTTCTTGGCTCTCTCCATCACAAAAATTCCTCCCTTCGTTGCGACCTCGTAATTTTACTCTATTATAGCACATCGTTTTTGACATACATATGGCGCAGTGAAGTTTTTTTGAACGGACTTGAATGCGCCATACATATGTTTTCACATTGTGGTATAATTGATGGCGTGTTGGTAAACTTTCGATTACGTGATGCGGCGAGATATTTTATCGGCTGACAAGGAAGAAAAAAAGAAGTAATCGTTAGACGTCGAGTTTTTTCTGACGCAGTTCAGGCGGCGAAATAGCCGTCAAAGCGCGTTGGCGGGGTTTATCAACACGACCTAAATTTATGCGAGAAAGGTGATTGAAACGCTAAAAAAGATTCTTTTCGTATGTCATGGCAATATCTGCCGTTCGCCGATGGCGGAGTTCGTTATGAAAGATATGGTTAAAAAAGCCGGATTGGAAAATGAGATCATCGTTGATTCCAAGGCTTGCCGTACGGACGAAATCGGCTCCGATACACATTACGGCACGAAAAACAAACTGCGCGAAGAGGAGATTCCGTTTACGCCGCGTCAAGCTCGTCAGATTACTCTCGCCGATTATGACAAATACGATTACATAATCGGTATGGACGAAGAAAATATGCGAGATTTGGCAAGGCTAACCAAGGGCGACCCGCAATGTAAAATTTATCGGTTATTAGAGATTGCGGAAGAAAATCGTGATGTTGCCGATCCGTAGTACACCGATGACTTTGACGCTACTTATCGCGATGTCGTCAAAGGTTGCGTCGCGCTTTTAAAAAAATTGACAGATACGGCAAGCTTATGACAAAACGGCGCGC
>JAFXOC010000383.1 GCA_017529085.1 Selenomonadaceae bacterium
AAGCGTCTTCAAAATCTTGTCCGAAGAATCCCCCGAGGAAGCAGCGAAAGTAATTTACAACGATGAAATAGACATTGTCTTTGATTTGGCGGGACACTCCGAAGGAGGGATCACGCTTGCGCTTATGGCGTACCGCCCCGCCAACATACAAATCGCGGGCATAGGCTGGCCTAGCGTGTTAAATTTATCCTTTGTGAATTATATATTGTCGGACGATATACTAACCGATACAAACACAAACGACAAACTCTTAAATCTCCCTTACGCTCTGTGTTTCAGCCCCGATGCGGAGATACTTTCAACTACAAAAACGCCGCATAACGTATCTTCCCCGATAAAATTCGGGGTCTTCAACAATTTTATGAAGATAACCGACGAAATGTTGCTGTTGTGGAAGGCAATCTTGGACGCATTACCCGGAGCGACCTTACTCTTACAAGACACCGCGCCATACACGGCGAGAACAAAATTTATGAAAGAGCGCCTGGAAAATTGGGGGCTTGCCTCCAAAACAACCGTTCTTTCGGCAAGCCCCGATTATCTTCAATCGATAAGCGAAACTGACATAATTTTAGACACGTTTCCGTATACGGGCGGCAACATGACGGCTACGGCTCTCTCTATTGGAGTTCCCGTAGTCGCTTTAAAAGGAAACAGATACGGCGCAAGATTTTCCGCAAGCATTTTAGCCGCGGCAGGTTGTGAAGATTTTGTAGCGACGAATAAAGACGAATATGTAAAAACAGCGGTTAATTTGGCGAAGGATGAAGGGTACCTTAAAAGTTTGCATTTAACTTTAAAGGATAAAGTGAAAAAGAGTCTACGTTTTGACGAATTAAGTTATATGAAGTAGTTGGAATAAGTTTATAGAGAGAACTCAAAAATTATACGAAAAATTTACTAAAAACTAGCGTTGTTTGAAAATTTGTGATATAATTTGCTCGTATGGATTTAACTGACGTTTAGGAGGTAATTTTATGCCATTAGTCGGAACCAAAGAAATGTTTAAAAAAGCCTACGAGGGCGGTTTTGCCATCGGAGCTTTCAACGTCAACAACATGGAAATTGTGCAGGGCATCACGGAAGCCGCGGGCGAATTAAAATCCCCGATTATCCTTCAGTGCTCGGCGGGCGCAAGAAAATACGCAAAACATGAATATCTTGTGCACCTCGTAAAGGCCGCCCTTGAAATTTCTGATATTCCCATAGCGCTTCACTTAGACCACGGCGCAGACTTTGAAACCTGCAAATCTTGTATCGACGGCGGCTTCACCTCCGTTATGATAGACGGCTCTCATTTCCCCTTCAAAGAGAACATCGAAGTTACCAAGAAGGTCGTAGAATACGCTCACGCTCACGGTGTCGTCGTTGAAGGCGAACTTGGTCAGCTTGCAGGTATCGAAGACGATGTCAACGTATCTGCTGAAAACGCTTCTTATACCCAGCCCGCAGAAGTGCAGGAATTTGTCGAAAAGACCGGCGTAGATTCCCTTGCGATAGCGATCGGCACCAGCCACGGCGCATTCAAATTCAAACCCGAACAATGCACGAGAAACGCCGACGGCGTGCTTGTACCGCCCGAACTTCGTTTCGACATCTTGGCGGAAATCGAGAAAAAGCTCCCCAACTTCCCCATCGTGCTTCACGGCGCATCCTCCGTCGTTCCGAAATATGTAAAGATCATCAACGATAACGGCGGCAAGCTTGCCGACGCTGTAGGTATTCCAGAAGATCAGCTCCGTAAAGCTGCAAGATCGGCTGTCTGCAAGATAAACATCGACTCCGATCTTCGTCTTGCAATGACAGCGGGTATTCGCCAGCATTTCGCAGAACATCCCGAACATTTCGATCCGCGTCAATACATCACCGTTGGTCGCTCCTATATCAAAGATGTTGTCGCGCACAAGATTAAGGATGTTTTGGGATCCGACGGTCAGGCGGACGCTGTTATGGCTCTTATTAAAAAATAATTGCAACATGATTTGGTGTTTTGTTTTCCCCGCCCGAATGGCGGGGAAAACAAAGTTAAACAAAATTTGTTTTAGGCTGCTGTGGACTGCACCCCGTCAAGAGGATAAAAAAATATATAAAATTTTCTAATGCTGGTAGATTGCTCTGCCAGCATTTTTATATGGATATCTCTTTTGCGAATCGGCTTTACTTGCCCAAGAGATTCCCCTCCCTAATTCGTTCATTTTTTTAGTACATCACGCTCCATTTCTGCCAAATAGCTTTTAACTGCTTGTAGTTTCATTTCCTCAGAGTATACACGATTTCGCTCAGGTTGTAGGAATGCTCCTTCTGATTCATATTGTCTTATCCACATACGAATACTTGATACATTCACTCCTAATATTTTAGCTGCCTCCTGTCGTCCCATCTTACCCGCAGCACATTGTGTTACAACCCTTATCTTCTCTTCTGCAGTTGCTTTCTGCTTATGTGGAATAAAAATCCCCCTAAGATGACAGTTTTAGTTTTTACTGTCTCTCTTAGGGGAAGCATATCAAAACTCGAAGCTCTTTTTTCTAAACTTATTTTTTTAGCTCTTGGAGTTTAGGTCCCATGATGCGCTTATAGGCTTCAACACCCGGTTGGTTGAAAGCGTCAACGTTGGCAAGTTCGCCCTCATAGGCGACAGACATAGCGAGCATATAGAGAAGTTCGCCCAAGTGATACATGGTAAGTTCGGGGAGAATGAAGCAAGCGTTGTAGCGACCGTTGGAAGCGAGAGCGTCCGCATTGGATTGACGGGCAACTTCAAGCGCATCGCTCATCTTCACACCGGAAATATCCGCCAATTTTTTTGCTTCGGGGAACACGTTGGGAATAACGAAATCGTTCGCCCATTTTTTAATCTTTATAAATTGCACAACCTTATCAAGCATACCTTCTTGATGTTGTTGGGTTTGCGAGTGCATATCCGTAGTGCCGACAGCAACGCAAGGAGTGCGCCCATAGCAGACTTCCTTGCCGTCTTTATCGTATTGCTTGCCAAGTGATTCCGCAAGAAGCTGAATGTACCATTCGGAGACGGATTTTAGGTAGTCGCCGTAAGGCATCATGACTTCGATGGAACGTCCGTGCTTTTTGTACGCGGCGAACTTTAACACAGCGTTAAGCATAGCGGGGTTCTTCCAAACATCTTCCGTTTTGCAAGCTTCGTCCATGTCCCTTGCGCCTTTAAGGAAGCTTTCGATATCAAGTCCCATGCAAGCAGCGAGAGATAAGCCGACTTCGCAGAAGATAGAAAATCTGCCGCCAACTCCGTCGGGAACGGAATATGTTTCCCAACCTTTTTCATTGGCGAGTTTCTTTAAGAGAGTGGGTTTCTCCTCATTAGGATCGGTGACGGCGACTACTTCAAGTTCGATGTTTTCTTCTTTTAGGAGAGCGTCGTACATGACCATAAAATTACTCATAGTATCGAGTGTGCCGCCGGATTTGGAGATAACGAGAAGGAGAATTTTGCCTTTTCTCTTTTTGTGAGATTTTATAACGCCCGCCAAACGTTTTAATTGGTCTATTAAATCCTTTGTGCGACGCGGGTCAATATTATTGCCGCTGAAATATATACGCGGGAATCCGCCGCGTTCTTCATCGGTTTTATCGTTCCAAAATTCGCCGCAATAAGTGTCAAAAAGCACCCGGTTGCCGAGATACGAGCCGCCGATACCAAGCGAAACCACAGCGTCAATGTTGTTTTTAACGTGGTCGGTGAGTTTTTGGAGATGTTTTAAGGATGAAGGCGAATTGAGATGACCTTCTTCGACATAGGGAAGTTCGGAGAAGAGCACTTTTTCAGGATCGCCGTCCTTGGAAAGATGCGCCTTTATAAAGCCTTTTTCCCTCATAACCTTCATGGCCTCATGAGCTTTTTTCAAGTCGGCTTCATAGCTTTTAACGTCAGAGGCGGTAACTTTCCCTTCGCCAAAGAGATTGTCATAATCAAAGGTAAAACCGGATGCGAGCTGCAGCATATATATCCTCCTTTAATAAAAAAGAAAAAGTTTTCTGAAAATTATTATAACAAAATGTAGAAATGTTTTCAACAGTAAAGCGATAAAAATTTATTTCGAAAATTTTACTTTGTTTGTTTTATTTTATGCAAAAATATATATCGTAAATTTAATTTTTGTTCGTTCGTTTCCAAACTATTTCAAAATCATAAAATCTATGCTACAATAACCCCAATAACAAAAATCGAGGTGACACAATGCCTATAAAAGAAACCATAGATGACACGTTCCTAAAAAACAGTATTGCCGCTTATGACGCAGTAGCAAAGAGTCTGCTTTCACGCAAAATATTTTTGACGCAAATCTTAAAACGTTGCGTCAAAGAGTTTGCTGACTGTACCATTGACGATATAATGGAAAAGTATATCGAAAACAAGGTAGAAGTCGGCACAGTTCCCATTGCCCCCGATAAAACCAACGCCGTAAAGAAAATTAATGTTGAGTTCGTAGAGCCAATTTTTGACGATATTTAAGAAGTTTATTAATATATGGATATGTATGGGTTTGCCGAACGTAACGGATAGCGGTATCGCCGAATACAATTTTAACGAACAAACTACCTTTGACAGCATTAAGCAAGACAAAACAAATTATGACTTAATGCAAATAGTTATGGTTTATATCGGCAAAGACCCGACTCTTATCGAGGACGAGCTTTTGAAACTTTTGCATTTGGTATTTCGGGCGAAGTTAACCGCTGCCGAGAAGAAAGATAGGTTAAAGACGGATTATGGTATTGAGATGGATAATGAAGCGTTAAGGGAGGTTAATGTTATGTGTAATTTAGGCGAGAGGTTAGTTGAAGAGACGAGAGAAGAAATGACTTTAACTCATTTAAAGAATATAATGGAGACTATGGGGATTAGTCTTGAAAAAGCTATGGATATTCTTAAAGTTCCCGTAAATTCTCGTTCGATGTATGCTTCAATGATTAGCTAATAGTTAGCTTACCGTTAGCTTATGAAATTTTATCAAAATTTGTAAAAACGCGCGAAGCAGTAAAATCAAGGCTTGCAGAAAATCTTAAAAATTTGAGATTTTTATAACAAAAATAGCCTTGATACATTTGAAGCTAAAATAGAAAAGGAAGGGATAGTTTACTCAAAAGCTATATTTTATTCCTTATTACATATAAATTCGCAGTAACAAAAATTAAACGGGTTTTCCTTATCTTTAGAGGAAAACCCGTTTTGTCTATAGTCTGATTGGTATCGTTTTTCTTATTGAATTTTTGCGTCTCTTGACAGCGGCAACGAGGCAGGGAGATAACGACACAGGGCATGACGCTTGTCCGCCGAGAGGACTTTCAGGTCACAGCCCTAATGTTTTTATCAACGGCAAAGGGGCGTGGCGTGTAGGTGATGCCTATCCGTCGCATGGCTGTCCTATCCATACTCCGCACGGAGGAGCGATTGCATCGGGGAGCGGCACGGTATTTATAAACGGTATTCCCGCAGGACGCATCGGCGATGCGGTAAGCTGTGGCGGCAGCGTAGCCGAAGGTAGCGGGAATGTGTTTATAGGCGGGTAAAAATGATAATATAAGCTAAAATTTTATGAAATATGATTAAAAATTCCACATAATTTCATTAAAATGTTGACAGTCAAAAATCACTAGAGTAAAATTATGGTGAATTTGCAGAATTAGAGAAGGAGCGTTTTCCCTATATGTGGAGTTATATTTTTGCATTTTGTATAGCAACCGGCATGACTCTTATTTTTACCCCAATGGTTATTGCCCTTGCTAAGAAGACAAACGCCATGGACGAGCCGGATGCGCGAAAGGTTCATAAAGAACCGGTAGCGAGAATAGGCGGTATGGCTATTTTTGTTTCTTTTATGCTTACAACGGGAATGGCTTTTTTATTTTACGATTTTTCCGCTGAGGCGAGTTATGAGATTTTAGGTCTTATCGCCGCCGGTTCTTTTATATTTATTGTGGGGATAATCGACGATTACTTCAACATTCCTGCAAAATTAAAACTCTTGGGGCAAATCGTCGCGGCTCTTATATTAACCGTCGGCTTTGACGTAAAAATAGAGTTTATCACGGATCCTTTCGGAGATTACCTGTTTTTGGAACAATTTGCCATTCCTCTCACCTGCTTTTGGTTGGTTGGGCTTACCAATACCGTTAATTTGATAGACGGTCTTGACGGACTTGCCGCAGGAGTCGTGATTATTGCGGCGTTTACTATTTTCTTAGTTGCGTTTGAACAGAACGTATTTTTGATAGCGCTTTTGACTTCGACCATAGCGGGGTCGGCGCTAGGATTTTTATACTATAATTTTAATCCCGCAAAAATATTTATGGGAGATTCCGGCAGTATGTTTTTAGGGTTTATGCTGGCGGGAATTTCTATAATCGGCGCGGTAAAATCCGCCGCTACCATTGCTTTAATCGTACCTATACTTGCTTTGGGACTTCCCATCATGGATACGGCGTTTGCGATAATTCGCCGCTACAGAGGAGGCGTGCCCATATTTAAACCTGACCGCGGGCATTTGCATCACAGGCTTTTAGACCTTGGCTTCACTCAAAAACAAGCGGTGCTTCTGATGTATGTGATAAGCGCGCTGTTAGGACTTAGCGCCGTGACGTTAAACGAAGTAAACGGTCAAATCGCTATAGGTATCGTTTGCGTCGTGTTGTTTGTGGTGCTTTACGGGGCGAAAAAACTCGGAATTTTTCACATGAATGAGCCGCCTAAAACATTGTAATTCAAAGGAGAGAGTTTTCCATGCAGAAAAAAATAAAAGTAATGATGGTTTTCGGTACCCGTCCCGAAGCCATAAAAATGGCGCCCCTCGTACTTCAAATGCGAAAATACCCCGAACATATTTTACCTATTGTCGCTGTTACTGCGCAACATAGAGAGATGCTCGATCAAGTCTTGGAACTCTTTAAAATTCATCCCGACTATGATCTTGACATTATGGCGCAGGGTCAAACTCTCTTCGATATAACAGGCCGCGCCATGAAGGGATTGGATACGGTTTTAACGAAGGAAAATCCCGATCTGGTTTTGGTGCATGGGGACACAACCACCACGTTTGCCGGGGCATTAGCGGCGTATTATCATCAAATTTCCGTAGGTCATGTGGAAGCGGGACTGCGCACGCATAATAAATACTCTCCATACCCCGAGGAAATGAACCGTAGACTCACAGGCGCGATAGCGGATTTGCACTTTGCCCCCACCGAAACTTCAAAAAATAATCTTTTAGCGGAATCAGTTGGCGAAGAAGATATATTCGTCACGGGAAATACGGTGATAGACGCTCTGCATCACACGGTAAGAGATGATTTTGAGTTTAAGGATGAATTTTTAAAACATATTGATTTCAAAAAAAATCGCATAATTTTGGTAACGACCCACAGAAGGGAAAATTTAGGGGAACCCATGCGTCACGTTTACAAGGCGCTTAAAACGTTGGTTGAGGAAATTCCCGACGCTCACGTAGTTTTCCCCGTTCATAAAAATCCTAAGGTAAGGGAAGTTGTAAAAGAAGAATTGGGCGGCTTAGACAAGGTGCATTTAATCGATCCGTTAGATTATGAACCGTTCGCCAATCTTATAAACCGAGCTTGTTTGGTGCTGACGGATTCGGGCGGCATACAAGAAGAAGCTCCGTCGCTTGGAAAACCTGTGCTTGTGCTTCGCGATACGACGGAACGCCCCGAAGCGGTTATGGCGGGCACGGTTAAATTAATCGGAACGGATAGGGACAGAGTTTATAACGAAGCGAAAAAGCTTTTGACTGATAAAGAAGAGTATAAGAAAATGAGCGAAGCCTATAATCCGTACGGCGATGGAAAGGCGGCAAAACGCATTATAGACGCTATTTTGTACCGTTACAAAAAGTTAGATACGCCGCCGGAAGCTTTTAAGGCGGCTAAGTGATGAAAAAACATGAAGGAATGTTTCAAGCGTTAAAAGCTTTTTCTTTTTTGTCCGGCATAGGCATATACATAGCTGTAGTAGTTGGATGCGCCATATATATCGGCAAACTCTTTGACGATTACTTTGACGCATCCCCTTACGGGATATTTGGAGGAATACTCTTAGGATTTCCCATAGCGATTTACGGAATTTACCGAAGAATAAAGGGGTATTTATAACCTCTTTCGTAAGAAGTCTCCTGCCTTTATAGGCGGGAGTAATTCACAAAGGAGAATTTATCGCTATGCAAGAATTTCATGAACATACTTTAAAAGACGGTTCGATTATTCGTCATAGTCACACTCATTCTCACACCCAAACCAAACAAGTAAAAACTCGTCTAAGAAACATAATAGGTCATCTTGAAGGTGTGTGCAACATGGTTGAAGAAGGTCGCGATTGCAGTGAAATTTTAGTTCAGCTCTCAGCTATAAATTCTTCCGTCCGAAAGTTAAAATCCGTCATATTGAAAGACCACGTTGAACACTGTATCGTAGACGCCGTTCAAAACGGCGATGAAGAGACTATAAAAAAGCTGAAAGACGCTATGGACAAGATGATGGAATAATAAGTAGCGCAGAATTTGACTAGAGTTTTGTTGTTACATCGAAAAGGTATAAGAAAAAGAGAAAATAAATCAGAGTGTAGACAAATCAATAAATATTGTGCTCTTCATGGCTCTCCCTCCGCCCTTCGGGCACCTCCCTCTAGGAGGGAGGCACTCGAATTACCGTTTTTGAGCCAAAATTCCAAATTGTCTCTAACACAGCCCCCCTCCTAGAGGGGGGTAGGGGGGAGAGTTCCTCGAATGACAATAATAAGTCTACAGTCTGAATAAATATATTTTTGGCGGTTGTAGAATGTCAAATCTTAACGTTGATTGTTACAAAGAAAGAAGTGGTGTGCATGGGCGCAATAGATACAGAAGCGAAAGCGTACCTGTCCGCACCTGATAAAGTAGCCGATGCCTTTAATTATTGGATGTATGGTGGCAGAAAAATTATAAAACCCGATGAACTCAAAGAACTAGATACAACGACCGTGGTTTTGCCCTTTGGCAATACAGCTAAACAACCACTACAGAAGGTTCGAGATGTGCTAAAATTATACACAGCTATGCGTGACAATCAGGTTTGTTATCTTATTTTGGGTTTGGAAGTACAAAGCACTATCCATTATGCAATGCCCGTGCGTAATATGCTGTATGATGCGATGGGTTACGCCCAACAAGTATCCAATTTGATTGCTAAAAACAAGGCAGACGGCGTTAAACTGACTGGTGCGGAGTATTTATCCGGTATGAGGAAAGAGGATAAACTGATGCCAATCATAACACTAGTTATCAGCCTCAGTACGGAAAATTGGAACGGACCTACCAGCATTCACGAAATGCTCTTTGTAAAAAATAAGGAGATTTTAAACTTTGTACCGAATTATAAGCTGAACATACTATCTCCAGCTAAAATCAAAGAGGAGGACTTTTGCAAATTTAATACTGAACTTGGTATGGTGCTGGAATGTATTAAGCATAAAAAGGACAAAGATATGAATTGGATGAAGAAAAATAACAAATTCACAAAAGTGACTCGAAGTACGGCT
>JAFXOC010000384.1 GCA_017529085.1 Selenomonadaceae bacterium
GACTTGGAACTTGTCATGGAGGAAACTCCGTCGGGCGAATGGCAAATAGCCTATATTAAAAATTACAAGGATTATCTTAACAGGATTGCGCCGCTTCAAAACAGGGATATTGCCAGCTACATCGATAGTACCAAGGGGATAGTGGACGAGTACAACGAATACTTTGCGGATTTTCAGGCGAGGTTTAAAAATTTGATGTGGACTTACGACGGCAATTTACGAGAAGAACAGCGAGAAGAAATTGCGGCTCTTATAATAGACGAGGTAATCCCCGCTTTAAAACGCCGTCAGCAAAAGTTAGACGATATTCCGATTCCTCCGGGCGCGGCGTATCTCTCAAGGCTCCGTCAGCAATCCACGGAAAACACCATAAAAACGTGGCACCATTTCGTAAAAGCTTTGAGGGAAAATAGCCCTGCGGGATTTGCCGCAGCGGAGAGCTTGAAAAAAAAGGAAATCGAAACGGATTTACGGATTGAGGACATAATAAAACACACGGCGATAAGCAAAAATATCCCCAATGTGCCGTGATAAGGGCATAAAAAAAAGGACTGCAACCGCAGTCCTTGAATTTTTTATATGGTGGGGTTAACAGGGCTCGAACCTGTGACCTCCTCGATGTCAACGAGACACTCTAACCAACTGAGCTATAACCCCAAAAACAGTGATGATTATACAAAAATTTTTTGCCTGTGTCAATAGCTTTTGAAAATTTGTTATGGTTGCAACCGTTAGAGCGTTCAGCAAGCTCTTTGGGGAATAATTACATTATCCAAAATACCTAAGAGCGCGGCTATAGCCACTCCGTAATTTGTCATGGGAATGTTCGCCGCCTTTGCGGCCTCTACTCTGGATAATACATATCGACGGTTGAACATACAAGAGCCACAGTGAATTATCAGGTCGTAACCGTTTAAATCCGCCGGAAAATCCCTGCCGCTTTTAAATTCTACCTCTATTTCGTCGCCTAACTTTTTTCTGAGCAAGTTTGGAATTTTCACCTGTCCTATATCTTCTTCCAAAGGACGATGCGAACAGGCTTCCGCTATTAAAATTTTAGCGTTCCTTTTTAATTCAAGCATTTTTTTTGCCGAATTTGTAAAGTATTCGATATCTCCCTTATGATTGCCGAAAAGTATGGAAAAAGACGTTATGGGCGTATTTTTGGGTTTTAACTTCATAACTTTTTTAAAAGCTTGCGAATCCGTTATAATAAGGTTTGGCGGATCTGCAAGTTTTTTTAATGTCGCTTCCATATTTTCAACGGTCGAGCAAACAGGAATCGCCCCTTTGTCCAATATCTCCCTTATGGTTTGCACTTGAGGAAGTATAAGCCTGCCTTTGGGAGCGGCTTTGTCCTGCGGCATTACCAACAAAACCGCGTCGTTTTCCTTTACGAGATTTCCCGTGATGCTTGGCGTTTCAAAATCCTCCGGCATAACCCTCAATATTTCGTCTAAAAGTTTGCTTATTCCTTCGCCCGTTTTTGCGCTTACCAATACAGGTTTTAATTTGGTTTTTTCTTTTATTTTTTTCGCAAGCGACTTTCCGTTATCCTCTAGTTCATCAATTTTATTTATCACCGCGATTTTTTTTGTATTCTTCAAATTCGGTAAAAATTTAATCGCATCTTCAAAACTCTCGTCGTCAAAAAATATTATGGATATATCTGCGGATTTTGTCGTTTCCGTTGTTTTTTCAACCCTAAGATCGCCTAAAATTCCCTCGTCGTCAAAGCCCGCTGTGTCTAGAAAAAGGACGGCTCCGATATTTGGAAGTTCCATAGCCTTTTTTACGGGGTCGGTAGTAGTGCCGGGAACGTTTGAAACAGTAGAAACATTTTCTTTTGCGATGGCGTTTAAAAGAGAGGATTTCCCTAAATTCCTTGCGCCGAACAATCCGATTTGCAAGCGGTTCGCATTAGGTGTAGACTGCATAAAAAAGCCCCCTGTATGTCAGTTTTTCTTTTTATTCTACAAACTTAAAAATATTTCCTGCAAAACCACCAAAACTTCATATTAAAGTTTGACACAACCTGCATTTATGGAGTAAGATACAACAATAAAATAAAAAAATTACCCGGGATTCCAAAGGGCTCGCCCTTTGGCGGGGTCAAGGGGCAGAGCCCCTTGCGGGTTTGGGCGGAGCCCAATTATTATTACGGGGGTAGATTATTTTGAAGTTTATGACGGGTAACGAGCTTAGGGAAGCTTATTTAAATTTTTTCAGGGATAAAAAGGAGCATCTTAGGTTGCCAAGCTTTTCGCTCATACCTGAGGACGATCCCACGCTTTTGCTTATAGGCGCAGGCATGGCGCCGTTAAAGCCCTTTTTTACGGGAAAGATGAAGCCGCCCAAAACAAGGATTACCACCTGTCAGCGTTCAGTTCGCACGGGCGATATTGAAAACGTGGGGAGAACCGCAAGACATCAAACTTATTTTGAGATGCTCGGTAATTTTTCCTTTGGGGATTACTTTAAAAAGGAAGCTATTCCCTGGGCATGGGAATTTTTGACGGAAGTGGTGGAACTTCCAAAGGATAAGCTTTGGGTCAGCGTGTACCCCAAAGACGATGAAGCTGTTGCCATTTGGTCGGAACAACCGGGATTTGATAAGACGCATATCGTAAAATTGGAAGATAATTTCTGGGAGATAGGCCCCGGACCTTGCGGACCGGATTCTGAGATTTATATAGACTTAGGCGAGGAAAGAGGTTGCGGCAAACCTACCTGCGGTGTGGGTTGCGATTGCGACCGCTTCCTTGAAATTTGGAACTTGGTCTTTACCCAGTACGATAAGCAGGAGGACGGCGAATACAAGCCTTTGCAACATAAAAACATAGACACGGGTTGCGGGCTTGAACGACTTGCTTCCGTGGTACAGAATAAAAAGACAAACTTTGAGACGGATCTTCTATACCCGATTATCGAATACACCTCGAAAATTTCCGGCGTAGCTTACGGCAGCGACGAGAAGAAGGATGTCTCGTTAAAAGTTATAGCCGACCATGCAAGAAGCATGGCGATTATGATTATGGACGGTATTTTGCCTTCTAACGAGGGTCGAGGCTATGTGCTTCGCCGCATACTTCGCCGCGCCGTGCGTCACGGCAGAAGTCTTGGCATTGCGGATAAATTTTTGGAAGGCGCGGTGGACGCTGTTGCGGAAATTTACAAAGATGCCGCCGATTTTAAAGCGCTGATTGAAAGAAAAGATTACATCAAAAAGGTTATCGCCCTTGAGGAGGAGCGTTTTGCGTCCACTCTCGCCACAGGGCTTGATATGCTTAACAAGGATACGGATAAATTAAAGGCGGAAGGCAAGACGGAACTTTCGGGAGACGTTGCCTTTAAGCTTTACGATACATACGGCTTCCCCTACGAACTTACGGAAGAGATATTGCACGAAAACGATATGACGCTTGATAAAGACGGATTTAACGAGGCGATGGAAGAGCAGAAGCAACGCGCCAGAGCCGCCCGCGCCGAAAATGAGCGCGTTGACGTGCCGGATTTAAGTTCCGTTGACATATCGAGCTTAAAAGTTGAAGAAGGCGCGACCGAAGCTAAAATCGTCGCTATGTTCAGAAACGGCGCATTGATATCTACTTTGTCAGACGGTGAGGAAGCGGGTATTATATTAAGCGCCACGCCTTTTTACGCTGAAGGCGGCGGTCAAGTCGGCGATTCAGGCTATCTTTTGTCGGAACTCGGCAAAATCCGTGTGGACAACGCAAAGAAACTCCCCGACGGCACTATTTACCATATCGCGTACGTTGAAGAAGGCGCGGTGAAAGTCGGCAATACTGTTAAAATAGAACTTGACAGGGAAAAGAAACTTGCTTCCGCAAGAAACCACA
>JAFXOC010000043.1 GCA_017529085.1 Selenomonadaceae bacterium
ACGGCTGAAGCCGGGAAATTAACCGTAGGGCTTATGCCTAACGACGAAAACACCAATATTCCGTTTATAACGGTTTCCACTCCGTATTACAATAACGACAAATTAGCCGGAGTCGCAAATATCGCCATTAGTACCCTCGCGCTTCGTCAAATACTTGAGGAACGCGGCATAAACGAAGCGATAAACGTCAACTTTATATTAAACTCCGAAGGAAAAGTCGTGATATTTTCCGAAAACGGTGGATTGGCGAATTTAATCGATATGCAGAAAATGACATTACCCGAAAGGGATTTGTCGAAGATTGTAAAAAGCATGACGGCGGGAGAAACGGGCGTTGAGCCTGTTATGATTAACGGCGAATCATATTATCTGGCGTACTCTCCCATTCCGTCTTTCGGCTGGAGCTTAGGGACATTGGCAAAAGCCGAGGAAATAATAGACACTGCGAAAGAGGCTCGCCTTGAAGCGGATTTACTGACAGATAAGTTTATCCATTCCATGTCCGCATCATTTAGGGAAAATCTCTCAGATATAGGTTGTATGTTGCCGATTATCCTAATTGTTCTATTGGCTTTCGGAGCGCTTACCGCCAAACGCTTTGTCGCGCCGATTTTACAAATAACCGAAGGCGTGAGGGAAATTGCGAAGGGAAACCTCGATAAAAAACTGCGATTAAGAACCGGCGACGAATTTGAAGAATTGGCGAACTCCATAGACCTTATGACGGACGACTTAAAGGCGCATATGGACAACATTGAGAAAATCACGAAAGACAAACAGCGCATCGCGACGGAGCTTTCGCTTGCGCAGGATATTCAAATCGGGATGCTCCCCGATATGATGTCCGTACCCGCAAATAACCGCGGTTACGACCTTTACGCCACAATGGAGGCGGCTAAAATCGTAGGCGGCGATTTTTACGATTTTTATCCTTTGGGAGACGACAAAGTTGCCGTAACTATTGCGGACGTATCGGGGAAAAGCGTGCCGGCGGCGCTCTTTATGGCAATCTCCAAAACGATACTTCAAAACTGCCTGTCAGAAGGACATTTCGCTAGCCTAAGTGATATGGCGGCGCACGTAAACAATATCTTGGAGCATGACAACACAAAGATGATGTTCGTAACGGCTTTTATCGGAGTGTTGAACCTAAAGACGGGAAGTTTCTCCTTCGTCAACTGCGGACACAATCCGCCGCTTATCTACAGAGCGAAGGAAAACAAATACGAATATCTTAAAGTCAAACGCAATACCGCTCTTGGGATAATGAGCGACATGGATTTCGTCGAGCAGGAAATAACCCTGTTTAAAGGCGACGCTCTGTTTCTCTACACCGACGGCGTAACGGAGGCTTATAACAATTCGGAAGAAATGTACGGCGAAGAACGGTTGGAAACGGCGCTAAACGCCATCGCTTCGCCTACCGCGTCCTCAAAAGAAATTTTGACCCACGTTCGAAGCTCATTAAAAGCTTTCGTAAAAGACGCAGACCAATTCGACGACATTACCATGTTGGGAATACGGTATTTGGGATAGCCTTCTCATTTTTCCTTCTTCTCTTTTTTAGAGAAAAAAGAAAAGACTTTAATGATGTTTAGTGTTCATAGGGGCTTTACATGGAAATCATATTCAACAATGTTTCTCTTAATTTTTCGCACAAAATAATTTTTTCTTCATTAAATTTAAAGCTAACCTCGGGTAAAATAATACAGATAATCGGCGAAAACGGCAGCGGGAAGTCCACTTTTTTAAATCTCGCCGCTCATCTTATAAGACCGACCTCGGGGAAAATCATCGCCTTTTGCGACGAAAAAAAGTTACAAGGGGAAGATTATCGAAAAAAAATCGCAATGCTTACGCCGGATATGAAGGTTTACGAGAACCTTACGGCGGAGGAAAACCTAAAATTTTTCGTCGGACTCAGAGGTAAAATCCTAAGTCGTGACGATACTTTAAATCTATGGGAACGGGTTGGATTAAAGGAGGATGATATAAAAGGAAAATATGCGGGCAAATTATCAACGGGCATGAGTCAACGCTTAAAGTTCGCCGTATTCTTGGCGATGGACGCGAAAGTTTGGCTTCTGGACGAACCAACGGCTAATCTAGACGAGGCGGGGCGGGAAACGGTTATACGAGAAGCGCAACAAGCCGCAAAAAAAGGCGCTCTCGTACTTTGGGCGACCAACGACGAGCGCGAAAGGAGGGCAGCAGATGAAGTCATTAACCTTTCAAGCGACACTATCCGTATTTCGTAAAGAGGTAATCGCCGCCTCAAGATTCAAGGGAACATGGCTCACAATGCTTATGTTTTCCTTCACCACCCTTTCGCTTTCAAGCCTTGCGTTCAAGGGAACCGCAACGGATAGCGCGACACTTTCCGCGCTTTACTGGATAATCATATTTTTTTCCGCAATGACAAGCGTGGACAGACTCTTTATTGAAGAAGAATTTTCTGGAACAATCCGAATGCTTAAAGCGTACGGCGGGGCTATCCCAATACTTTTCGGCAAAATGCTCTACGGCTTCTTACTTCTGCTCGCTATATCCGTAATCGCAACATTTTTCTTTATAGTTCTGTTTGACGGAAATATACCTCAGGAAAGCTCTGTTTTCTTCTTCGTAAATCTCATTTTAGGAGTATGGGGATTATCCGCCGCGGGTACGTTTTTGGCGGCGTTATCCGCAAGCGCAAACGTAAAAAGCGGCTTGTTTCCCGTTTTAATGCTCCCCGTTATGTTGCCCGTACTTCTTCCCGTAACCGAGGCTACAACGGAGATTTTTGAAGGAGGAGCCTTCGATGTTTCCGCCGTTTTTCCCGTATTTTTATATGATTTAATATTGACGGTTACTTCGTCTTTGCTTTTTGATTATGTGTGGTACGAGGATTTGTAAAAAACACAGGCTGAAACCTTTGAATTGATAAGGTTTCAGCCTGTGTTTTTAGTAAACGAAATAAAGTTTTGTGTTTTGCTTCCCCGCCCGAAGAGCGGGGAAGCAAAATCAAGCACAACTATTTTTGAGGTTTACTATAACAATATATCAACAAAACTCCGATTACTTCCGCTTATCCCGCATCAAAGCATCCTGCGCGGAAAAATCAGCTTTGGAATCGGGTTTTTCATAAGTTCCTTTTGAAGTCAAAAATCTTGCCTTCTTATCGTCCTTAAGTTGAAAATCAAGGATTTTTATAAGTTCCTCGCGAAGTTTCTTGTCCTTGACCGGAGCGGCGATTTCTACACGCTTTTCCGTGTTCCTTGTCATAAAATCCGCAGAGGAAATATATACTTTTTCGCTTTTTCCTTTGCCGAAGACAAAAATTCTGGCGTGTTCCAAAAACCGCCCCACAATGCTCCTCACCGAAATATTTTCGGTTTTTTCCGGCACATTGGGCAAAAGACAGCATATACCCCTTATTATCATCTTAATCCGAACGCCCGCTCTTCCCGCTTCCGCAAGTTTGTCTATAATATCCCTATCGGTCAGAGAGTTCATCTTTAAGATAATGCTGCCGTCTTTTCCTTTGGCTTTTTCTTCTTCGATAAGCTCTAAAATGCGATTTTTTAGTCCATACGGCGCAACCAAAAGTTCGTGATAATCGCCTTTAAGGTTGGAAATGCCCATGTTTATGAAAAACGCCGCCGCATCCCTGCCTATATTTTCATCGGCGGTTATCAGCGCGACATCCGTATATAACGCAGCTGTCTTTTGGTTGAAATTTCCCGTGCCGATGTAGGTTATATAGGAAAGTTTACCCTCGCCCCGTTTTGTGATAAAACAGATTTTGGCGTGAACTTTATAGTGTTCAAAACCGTACAAAATATGGCAACCCGCTTCTTTTAAAGCGTTTGCCCAACCCATGTTGTTTTCTTCGTCAAAACGCGCCCTAAGCTCCAACAATACGGTCACGTCTTTTCCCATCTCGGAAGCTAAAATCAAATAGCTCATAAGTTTGGCGTGACTGCTACCTATGCGGTACACGGTAATTTTAATGGAAAGCACGTTTTTATCGTACACCGCTTCTTTTAATAACGATAAGAAAATTCCAAAATCATCGTATGGGTATGAAAGCAAAATATCGCGCTTTTCCACTTCGTTCATAAGGGACACATTGCCCCCGAAACGTTCGGACAGCGTCAAAGGTTTCCACGGAGCGTAACAAAGCCGCGCCTTTTCTTCCTCGGTAAATTCGTTTTGAAGCTGATATAAGAATTTAAGGTCAAGAGGCGCGCCTATTACGAACATCTCGGACTTTGAGAGAGAAATTCGCTTTCTTAGGTACGGAGCCAGCAAAGAATCTCCCATGCAGGAAATTTCAAGACGCACGGGCGATAAACTCCGCCTTTTTTTTAAGGCTCTGCGCATTTGCTCAAGATAATCCTCAAGCTCAATCTCCTCGTCGTCGGGGTGGATATCGGCGTTTCTCGTTATGGCGAATACTGCGCTGTCTATTATGGGGTATGTGGGAAAGATAAGTTCTATAAAATAAGACAATAAATCCTCAAGCAACACAAACGAAAATCTGCCGCTCGGAAGTTTTACCGTACGCGATAATCCCGTAGGCACGGGCACAATGCCTAAAGTCACCTTACGCTTATACTTTAACAACGCGCCGACATAGAGTCCTATGCTGACGAGTTGCGGAAAGGGATGATGCGCGTCTATTATTTGCGGCGACAATGCGGGGAGGATTTCTTCCGTCATATATTCCTTAACATACGACAATTCTTTCGGCAGAAGGCTGTCCATTCTTTTATGGACAAACCCTTCCGCCGCAAATTTTTCCCGCAATTCGTCATATACTTTAGCCCGAAGCTTATACATGGCGCGGCAGGTGGAATAAATCGTATCAAGCTGCTCTTTCGGCGTCATCAGGCTTTTATTTTCCCGCATCTCGGGATTCAGTCTGTTTAAATCCGTAAGACTTCCCACACGCACCATAAAAAATTCGTCGAGATTGCTGGTGAAAATCTCCACAAATTTCAACCGTTCAAAAAGAGGCGTACTCTCGTCCATAGCTTCTTCAAGCACGCGAATGTTAAATTTTAGCCAAGAGAGTTCGCGGTTTTGCGTAAAACTTGTATCAACAGCCCTTGCCATACCGCTCTCCTCCCATCATTCGGCTTTAGGCAACACGTGCTCCCTTAGATAGCCGTCCCGTACCCCCGCATTCGTCACCTCTATAATGTCGCTCTTAAAGTATTTGGCGATTGTGTAGAGGACTATCATTCCGGGCAAAAGCGTCCGCACACGGTCGGGCACGACTCTTAGCAAAATATCCAAAGTTTCCACCGGCACCAATTTGCTCTCGTCGTTCTCCAAAAGTTTTATCATCTTTTTAAGGTTTGGCGATTTTATCTTTGAATTTCCGATGTCAAGCTGAAATAAATCGATATTTAGTTTATTCGCCGCTCTGGCAGTACCGCCCACGCCGCAGATAATAGGGTAAATGCCGCCCTCAAATTCGGGATGTTTCCCGATTTCGGCAAGCACCGCTTGTTTTATCGCTTTGCGTTCCGCTTTTGTGGGCAGAATATTTGATACGAAGTTGTTGTAAGTGTTTAAAGACCCCATAGGGATGCTGACGGCGTGAAGCATTTTCCCGTCTTTATAAGGCACAAGCTCGGTGGAGCCGCCGCCTATATCCACTAAAAGCCCGTCCGTAATGTTTACGGCGGTAGATGCGCCGATAAAGTCAAGACGCGCCTCTTCTTCGCCTGAGATAACGTCAAGCTTCAAACCCGAACGATTTTCCACTTCTTCCACGGCTTCTTTGCTGTTGGTGGCGTTGCGAAGCGCAGCCGTAGCGAAGGCGTAAACGTGCTCAATGCTTAAATCTTCCAACAACTCGCGAAATTCCGCCAATACCGCTGCGACTCTATGAATCCCAGCACGCATCATGGCGCCGTTTTTCACATACGAGGCAAGTCCCACGGATTCCTTACGACTGAGCACGAATGAAAGCCGCCCAAATTCGTATTTGTAAATGTTGAGCCGAACCGTATTTGACCCCACGTCGATTATAGCGTACATAAACACCGCACCCCTTTAGAGTAGATTTGCATGAAACTAATCGCGATTTAAAACCTCATAAACATCTAAAATTTTAAACTGCGACTTAGTATTAAAACCCTATCCTACGCAACGATTAATTCATTCAGACTGTAGACAAATCAATAAATATCGTGCTCTTCATGGTTCTCCTTCCACCGCTTCGCGGTCCCACTCCCTCTAGGAGGGAGGCACTCAAATTACTGCTTTTGAGCCCAAATTTTAAATTGCTTCTAACAAAGCCCCCCTCTTAGAGAGGGGTAGGGGGGAGAGTATGAGAAATGAATAACAATAATAAGTCTACACGCTGAACTCATTATCTGTATTTTAGCGTAATTAAGTGCATTTTGTCAATTTCGAAAATTTCTTGGTATAATTTTTTTTAAAATTTTTCGTAAAGTTGCCGCTGCAACATCATATAAAAATTTGCCATGTTATAATTTTCAAAACGAGTCGAAGGGAGGGGGTTTATGAGTTTTTCGGAGCTTGCCCTCTTTCGCGGGCTACAAGAAAACGAAGTGGACGTGTTTGTAAAAAATACGTCAAGCGTTGTTAAACGTTATAACAAAGGGGATTTCGCGTTAAAGCCTTACGAAGCCAATCCTAATATAGGGGTGCTTGTGGAGGGTACGGCGGAAGTTGTGACGGAGGACAGATACGGTCACGAATTTATCGGTCATTCGCTTGAGCGCGGCGCGCTTTTAGGCAGCGCGTCCGCAATCTTGTCGCCGGAATACAGTCCGTCTGCCGTAAAAGCTTTAAGCGCCATGTCGGTTTTGTGGATTCCGTATCGGGCGTTAATAACGGCGGGACCTAAACTTGGCAGAATTCACGGGATTGTGATGAAAAATCTCTTAGAGGCGTTTTGTACGGATAAAGTGCTTCTGATGGAAAAACTTAACATTCTCTCCCAAAAATCCATTCGCGAAAGGTTGATACTGTACCTTTTGCAAAAGGAAAGGCGGCAGAGAAAAGAAAAAGTGACGGTGCCTGGACGTATTCAGCTTGCAAAAGAGTTAGAATGTAACAGAAGCGCGCTTACGCGAGAGATTACGCTGATGAAGAACGAGGGTATTTTAAGCGAAGGTACGGATTGGATGTGTTTGCAAAAAGATAAACTGGAATAAAGGAAAGGGGGAAGGAAAATTGGACATTAAGGAGTTGTTTAAGAAGAACACGCTGATGCTCATCTCTTGCGGGTTTGCGGCGGGGCTTCTTGTGTTTGGCGCGGGGTCGGCGTTTATGAGCGTATCCGGGTCGGCGGAATTTTGCGGAAATTGCCACTCGATGAAGCATGAGACGGAAACTTTTATGATGTCAAGCCACAGTAATCAGCAGTGTACGGAGTGTCATCTGCCCCATTCTAACCCTGTGGAATATATGATGGAAAAGGGCAGAACGGGGATAGTCGATATGTACCATGAAGTAAAAAGAGATTATCCCGCAAGAATAAAGTTGTCGGCAAGCTCAAGGCAAATGGTGAACGATAATTGCCTCAGGTGCCATGAAAACGTAATGAAAGATGTGAACTTGTCAAGAGCGCCTATGGATACGGGCGGGGATTGCTTAAAATGTCACAGCCGGATTGTTCACGGTTCTAATCATATAGAAGGAGGGATTAGAATTGAGTAAGCTGCAAAAAAGCCTTATCGCGGTATTTTGCGTTTGCGCGCTGTTTTTCGGATTTATCATAATGCGCGTCGTGGCGAAACCGAACGATATGAGCGTAAAAAAAGTAGAGATTTCTCATGAAAATTACGCCCATTTGGGAAAAGCGGCGTATAAGGACGCATATCCACTTGAATATAAATCTTTTATGAAGAACAATATGCTTGACCCGTCGCCTACGGGTTACGGCGGAAGTTTCCCTGAAAATTCCTATATAAAGGCGCAGCCGGAAATTTTGGAGAATTTTAAGGGCTATAAATTTTCTATCCAGTACGACGTGGCGAGAGGTCATACTTATACGGGCGTGGATCAGTTAAACTCCAAGCGCATACCGGGGCAAATGGGTAATTGTATCGTGTGCAAAGGCTCGTGGATGTATGATAAATGGTACAAGGAAAGCGGTTGGGAATTTGCGTCCAAACCTTTTGCCGAAGCGACTCCTCCTTTTACGGATCAAAATACCGTCGAAGGCACGGATTTGTATTTCGGTTGCTCCACCTGTCACGATCCCGAAACAATGGAGCTTAGAGTTTATCAGCAAGGTTTTGTCGAATCAATGGCAATGCGCGGCGTAGATATAAGCAACGCTTCTCATAACGATATGCGTTCTTATGTATGCGGTCAGTGCCATAACGAATACTATTTCATGGGTGAGGATAAAAGAGTACGCCATCCGTTCATAGGCGGTTGGGAGCCTGAGGAACAGTACGAATTTTACCAAAGCGGAAAGGCTGGGGCTTTCACTTACGATTGGCTTCATCCAGACTCCAAAACGCCCATGTTAAAGGCGCAACATCCCGATTTTGAGATTTGGAAAACCAGCGTGCACGCAGATGCGGGCGTAACTTGCGTTGATTGCCACATGCCTTACATGAGGGAAGACGGCAAGAAATATACGTCTCATTGGATGACAAGCCCGTTAAAACATATCGAAGACGGTTGCATGAAGTGTCACGATGAGAGCAAAGAAGTTTTGATAGCGAGAGTCAAGACTATCCATGACAACAACAACAAATTGCAACGCATAGCGGGTCAGACTTGCGCAAAAGCGCATCTTGCAATTCAGGCGGCGGAAGCTGCGGGGGCGACTCCCGAGCAATTGGCTCCTATTCGTCTTAAAATGCGCGAAGCCGCTTGGTACTGGGATTGGATAGCGGCGGAAAACGGCAACGGTTTCCACAATCCCGACAAGTGCATGAGGGTAAGCGGTAAATCCATAGATTTGGCGCATCAAGTAATAGAAGAAGCGAACGCTCTTACAAAAGGTTCGATTTAAAAGTAAGTATTGGGAACCTCTAAAAACCACTTAATTTTTTTGATAGTCCCCGCCACTTCGGGGTAGGGACTATCAAAATAAGTTTAAAAATGTTGCGTTAAACTACGAATATGTAGCGAACGCAACATTTTTTTTTAAGATTTTTTGAAGAATATTGATACAATTACAGAGAAGTGATAAAATAGCGATGGGTGATAAAATATGATATATCCGTTTTTAACATTGGATGATGAAACCGAAATTGTTCATTCGGAAGAATTGAGTAATAATGAAGTTAAGGTATACGTAGAAAAACCGGATCCTAAAGACGGTTTTCATTATATGACTTGTTATCTTCCATCATACCGTTTGGAAAATGTAAACGGCTTCAGCAAAGGGGATGTGGATAAATATTTAAAGATAATTCGCAGTACCGCCCACCTTATCATGGAGTTTTCAAAAGGCGGTGGATTTGAACATGCCACAAATTTTTAAAATCGGCGCATATTTGATTTATTTTTGGGCTATACCCAAGGGGCTATTCCGGAATTTTTTATGGCTGCGAAAAACAAACACGTTAGTTTTTCGTAGCCGTTTTTTTGAATACAAAATATCAAAAAAGGAAATTATGAATTTATGTCGAATAAAATTTATTTGTATTTGACGGCAATCTGATACTTGAGCAATCTGATACTTGAAACGCAAACCTAAAAATTGAGTCTAATCCCAATTATTAAAGTTTTTTCTTTCTCTCTTTCTTTGTTACTTTCTTTCTCTCTTTCTTTTTTACAAAAAAGAAAGAGAGAAAGAAAGTAAGAAGCTAGTAACTACACCGCAGGAGGATGTTTATGGATAAGTACGAGCCGAAAAATATTGAGAAGAAGTGGCAGGATAAGTGGTTTGGAGAAAATACGTTTAAGACGGAGATGGACGAAGGGAAGAAGAAATACTATACGCTTGAAATGTTTCCGTATCCTTCGGGGAATTTGCACATGGGTCATGTGCGGAATTATTCCATCGGGGATGTGTTGGCAAGATTTAAGAAGATGCAGGGGTATAACGTCTTGCATCCGATGGGGTTTGATTCGTTCGGTATGCCGGCGGAGAATGCGGCCATAAAAAACGGAGTGCATCCCGCTAAATGGACTTACGCGAATATAGAGAATATGAAGCGTCAGCAAAACGGCATGGGGCTTTCTTACGATTGGGAGAGAGAGGCTATAACTTGTTCGCCCGAGTATTATAAGTGGACGCAGTGGTTTTTCGAGCTTTTTTACAAGAGGGGATTAGCTTATAAAAAGAAAGCGTCGGTGAATTGGTGCGATAATTGCGGCACGGTGCTTGCAAACGAACAGGTAATTGAGGGCAAGTGCTGGCGTTGCGACGGTGAAGTACATAAGAAGGATTTGTCGCAGTGGTTCTTTAAGATAACCGATTACGCGGACGAACTGTTGAAGGATTTGGATAAGCTTGAAGGTTGGCCTGATAGAGTTAAGATAATGCAGGAAAACTGGATCGGCAGAAGCGTAGGCTTGGAGATTACATTTAAGGCTCCGACTTTGAACGAGGAAATTTCGGTATATACAACGCGTCCCGACACTTCTTACGGCATTACGTTTTTGGCGCTGGCGGCGGAACATCCTCTCGTGGAAAAAATTTTGGAGAAAAGCGATAAGGCGGATGATATTCGTAAATTTTGCGAGAGAGCTCGCAACCAATCTGAAATGGAAAGGACTTCGAGCGAATCTGAAAAAGAGGGTATAAATACCGGTTTTACCTGTATAAACCCGTTTAACGGCAACGAGGTCGAAATTTGGATTACAAATTACGTTTTAGCGGAATACGGCACGGGCGCCGTTATGGGCGTGCCTTCGGGAGATGAAAGGGATTTTCGCTTCGCTACGAAATACGGCATAAAGAAGATTTTGACGTTGCAGCCTAAAGGCGTAACTTTGAACATAGACGAAATGACCGAAGCTTATACCGAAAAAGAAGGCGTTATGGTCAATTCGGCGCAATTCACCGGAATGGAGTTCCATGAAGCAATGGAAGCCATTATGGACTACGCCGAGGAACAAGGTTTCGGCAAGAGACGGGTCAATTATCGTTTAAGGGATTGGCTGATTTCAAGGCAGCGTTATTGGGGCGCGCCAATTCCCATTATATACTGCGAGCATTGCGGCGAGGTGTTGGTGCCGGAAGAAGATTTGCCCGTGCGGCTTCCCGAGAACATTAGCTTTGAAGAAGGAGCGGTATCTCCTTTAGCGAGAAGCGAGGAATTTATAAACGTAAAATGTCCGAAATGCGGTGCGCCCGCAAAACGCGAAACCGACACTATGGACACATTCCTTTGTTCATCGTGGTATTTCTTGCGTTATACCGACCCGAAGAACAGCGAGAAGCCGTTTGACAGGGACAAAGTGAATTACTTTGCGCCGGTAGACCAATATATAGGCGGCATTGAACACGCCATACTGCACCTTTTGTACTCGAGATTTTTCACAAAGGTATTGAGGGACGCAAAACTTTTGGATTTTGATGAGCCGTTCACGAGACTTTTAACTCAAGGCATGGTGATAAAAGACGGGGCGAAGATGAGCAAATCCAAAGGCAACGTGGTTTCGCCCGAGGAAATCATCGAAAAATACGGTGCAGATACCGCAAGACTCTTTATACTGTTTGCCGCACCCGTGGATAGGGATTTGGAGTGGAGCGACCAAGGGGTTGAAGGTGCGTATAGATTTTTGGGCAGATTGTGGCGCATATTGCTTCACTTTGAGGATAAGATAAAATCAGCGCCCGAAAATTACGATGTTGTGGCTCTCAACAAGGAAGAAAAAGAGCTTCGCCATAAGTTGCACGTTACCATAAAGAAAGTGACGGAGGACGTGGGCGAACGCTTTATGTTCAACACCGCCATAAGTTCTGTTATGGAACTTGTGAACGCCCTTTACGCTTTCCAGGATAAGGAAATAACTTCCGGTTTGGCAAGGGAAACGGCTCGCGCGTTGCTTTTGATGATTGCGCCTTTTGCGCCGCATATCGCCGAGGAATTGAACGAAAAACTCTTTAACGACGGCAGTATTCACCAAAAATCATGGCCTACTTACGATGAAGAAGCGACAAAGACGGACGAGATTGAGATTGTGGCGCAGATAAACGGGAAAGTTCGCGATAAACTCACCGTGCCTGCGGATACGGATAAAGACTCTCTTATCGAGTTGGCGAAGGAAAGGGAAAAGATAGCGGCGGCTATAGCGGGAAAGACCATTGTAAAGGTTATCGCCGTTCCCGGGAAATTGGTAAACATTGTGGTAAGAGATTAAGCATGGAGTTGTTAAATAACAGAAGCAAAGTGTTTTTTGCTGGGATGCGGGACGGCGTGCCGATAGCCTTGGGGTATTTGGTGGTGTCCTTTACTTTGGGGATAATTGCCAGGGAAGCGGGACTCAGTTCTTTTCAAGGCGCAGTGGCAAGCTTTATCAATTTGGCTTCCGCGGGAGAGTACGCGGGATTTTTGACAATAAAAGCGGACGCGCCGTATTTGGAGATAATCATTATCACCATCGTGGCGAATATACGTTATCTTTTGATGAGTTGCGTATTAAGTCAGCGGTTTTCGCCCAAAACTTCATTGTGGCACCGTCTTGGAGTAGGTTTTGGCATAACGGACGAAATTTTCGGCATAACCATAGGAAGACGCGGCGCGATAAATCCGTATTATAATTACGGAGCTATGGCGGTGGCGGTCCCCGCGTGGTCGATTGGCACCGCTATCGGCATCGATATGGGAAACATTCTGCCGGAATATGCGGTAAGCGCGTTAGGAGTCGCATTATATGGGATGTTTCTTGCCGTGATTGTGCCGCCGGCGAGAGACAACAAAATTTTAGAAAAAGTAATCATCGTAAGTTTCGTTGCGAGTTTGTCGGCGAGCGTTCTGCCGTGGATAGGAGATATGTCGGCAGGTTCACGCACTATTGTTTTGACTCTTGCAATATCCGTGGCTGCGGCGTATCTGTGTCCCGTGAAAGAGAAGGTTAAATGAATCACGATATTTGGGTATATATTTTTCTAATGGGTTTGGTTACGGTACTGATAAGGATTTTGCCGCTGACGCTTATCAGGGGAGAGATCAAACATCCCTTTATACGCTCATTTTTGCATTATGTACCGTACGTTACCCTTGCGGTAATGACCGTGCCGGGGATATTTTACGCGACGCGTTCGGTTGCGTCGGGAGTGGCGGCATTTTTGGCGGCGAGCGTATTGGCGTTTTTCGGCGGAAGTCTGTTCAAGGTTGCGGCGGCGGCTTGCGCAGTTGTTTTTATAACCGAAGCAATTCTGTTGTAGGTGATGGTCATGAATATAGTTATATTTGGCGCGGGCGGCACGGGGTCTGCCATTGGCGCATATTTGGCAAAAGCGGGGGAAGACGTAACCTTTGTGGCGAGAGGAGAACATCTTGAAGCCATGATGGAAAAGGGGCTGTTGATAAAAAGATCGCTCGAAGGGGATATTTTGATAAATCCCGTAAAAGCCGTAAGTTCGGATGAATATGAAGGTACTCCCGATATAGTTTTCGTATGCGTCAAGTATTACGGCATCGAGGACGCTATAAAATTCTTGGAGAGAGTCGCAAAAGAACACACCTTGATCGTTCCCATTTTAAACGTATTCGGCACGGGGGACGTGATAAACAAGCGACTTCCGAAACTTACGGTGCTGGACGGTTGTATGTATATTTTCGCCAAGATTTTAGAACCGGGAGTAATAGACCAGCCGGAAAAGATTTTTAGAATTATATACGGTTACAGAAAAAATCAACCCAGAAAACTTGAGGAAAAAGCGGTAAAACTTGAGAAAATCCTTCAAGACGCAGGGATTCGCGGGCATTTTTCCCAAAACATCGAGAGAGACGCTCTGCAAAAATTTGCGTTTATCTCTCCCATGGGCGCGGCGGGACTTTATTATAACGCCGTAACGGACGATTTCCAAAAGCCCGGCGAAGTCAGGGATATGTTCGTGGGACTTATAAAAGAAGTCGTAGCCGTAGGAAACGCAATGGGTATAACTTTCGAACGGGATTTGGTTGAGACGGGACTCACCATGATGGACGCCTTCAAAAAAGGTTTGCGTTCGAGTATGCAAAGAGACGTACTCTCGGGGAGACCATCGGAGTTTGACGGACTTGTAAGGCGAGTTGTGAAGCTCGGCAAAGAATATAATGTAGAAACGCCCCTGTATGAAAAAGTTGCAAAATGGGGAGATAGTAAGGGGCTATAAGTAAGTTCTTACTTTTCTTTTTTCTCTTTTTTTGTAAAAAAGAGAAAAAAGAAAAGTAACAAAAGAAAAAAGAGAAAAAAACTTTAATAATGGGTTTGGAGAAAATTTAAAAATTTCTTCACAAACATTAAGTTGGAGTTTGTTAAAGTTTTTTCTTTCTCTTTTCTTTGTTACTTTCTTTTCTCTTTCTTTTTTACAAAAAAGAAAGAGAAAAGAAAGTAAAGAAAACTTTTACTTTAAGGAGTCTTTTATGCCGGTAATGGATTATTTGGAGTATAACGCTCGTAAGTATAGGGACGAAGTGGCGTTAGTGGAGTTAAATCCTGCAAGGAACGATACAAGACGTGTGTCTTGGAAAGAGTTCAGCTTGATAGAATCGGATTCGTTTGCGCCGTATCGTCGTGAGATAACTTGGGGAGTGTTTGACGAGAAGGCGAACCGTTGCGCCAATCTCTTGTTGTCTAGGGGGATAAAACGCGGTGATAAGGTCGCCATCTTGATGTATAACAGCTTGGAATGGTTGCCGATTTATTTCGGAATATTAAAAATCGGGGCTATCGCCGTGCCGTTTAACTTTCGCTATGACGCGGGAGAGATACTTTATTGCGCAGAGCTTGCGGAGGTTGACGCGATAATATTCGGTCCCGAGTTTATCGGTCGTATCGAAACTAACGCGGAGCGGCTTTCAAAGGGCAGATTGTTGATTTTTGTGGGGGATAACTGTCCAAGTTTCGCCGAAAGTTATTATTTGATGATAGCGAATGTTTCCGGCACGAAACCCGATGCGCCGCCTATTACCGAAGACGATTTTGGAGCGATATATTTTTCTTCGGGTACGACCGGATTTCCAAAGGCGATACTTCACAAACACCAAAGTTTGACGCAAGCGGCGCAGATGGAGCAGATACATCATCAGACAAAACACGAGGACGTGTTTTTGTGCATACCGCCCCTTTATCATACGGGAGCGAAATTTCACTGGATGGGAAGTCTTATGGTGGGCTCAAAAGCCGTGCTGTTAAAGGGAACGGAACCTGAAACCATAATTTCTGCCATATCCGAAGAAGAGTGCAGTATCGTATGGCTCTTAGTGCCTTGGGCGCAGGATATTTTGGAAGCTATAGAAACCGGCGCCATAAAATTATCCGATTATAACTTGGAGAAATGGCGACTTATGCACATAGGCGCACAACCTGTACCGCCAAGCCTTATTCGCAATTGGAAAAAATACTTCCCCAATCACGATTACGACACCAATTACGGTTTATCGGAATCAACGGGTCCCGGTTGCGTGCATCTCGGCATGGAAAACATCCGCAAAGTCGGCGCTATCGGCGTTCCCGGCTATCGTTGGGAATGTAAAATTGTAGACGCTTCGGGAAACACCGTAAAACAAGGCGAAGTCGGCGAACTCTGCGTTAAAGGTCCCGGGGTTATGACCTGTTACTATAGAAACGAAGAAGCGACCAAAGAAGTTTTAAAGGATGGTTGGCTTTTTACCGGCGACATGGCGCGGCAAGACGATGAGGGTTTTTACTATCTTGTAGACAGAAAGAAAGACGTTATAGTTTCCGGCGGCGAAAACATCTACCCCGTACAAATCGAAGATTTCCTCCACAAGCATCCAAAAATAAAGGACGCTGCGGTAATAGGCTTGCCCGATAAACGGTTAGGCGAAATCAGCGCCGCCATAATCGAACTTAAAGAGGGCGAAACCTCTACGGAAGACGAAATCAACAACTACTGCATGGACCTCCCAAGATACAAACGCCCCAAAAAGATAATTTTCGAGCCCGTCCCCAGAAACGCTACAGGCAAAATAGAAAAACCCGCCCTGCGCAAAAAATACGGTGCCGAGTATTTGGTGGCAAAAGAAACTGAGGGGTAAAGGCTAGTTTTTACTTTTCTTTCTTTTCTTTTTTTGTAAAAAAAGAAAAGAAAGAAAAGTAACAAAAGAAAGAAAAGAAAAAAACTTTAATAAGGGGTTTGGAGAAAATTTAAAGGCTTCTGCCAAAATTATAAATTAGAGTTTGTTAAAGTTTTTTCTTTCTCTTTTTTCTTTGTTTCTTTCTTTTTCTCTTAGCTGCGCTTCGCTACGCATATAA
>JAFXOC010000385.1 GCA_017529085.1 Selenomonadaceae bacterium
AAAAAGGAGAAATTACACTTTATACAAAAAGCTTATCATCAACCTTAAAGAAGAAAATTTTAATTATTTCTACCGACATTAATTATAACGGAGGAGCGCTTATGGCATTTCATAGCGCTAAAGCTTTAAAGGAAAGAGGCTATGAGGTGTGGTTGGCGACTCCTAAAATCAATCAAAAGCTTCTTTACGAAATAGGAAAGGAATTGATAAATGTAGCTGTATGTCCTGCGTTGCCATATGTTTCTGAAATAGAAATGCATTGGATAAAAGCTTTTGATAAAGTAGTTGTTAATGTTTATCCTATGGTTGCGACTGCAGCAATTATATCAAAAGTTAGACCTATTATATGGTGGATTCACGAACCTAGCGAAAAATATGACAACTTCTACAGTACGCTTAGATGTTGGTATCATAAATATGCAAGCTTAAAAGATTTTTCTAGTGCATATATCGTCGCGGTCAGTAATATTGCAAAGCGAAACTTTGAGAAGTATTATCCCGGTCGCATAAATTCAATACTTACTTTCGGCATACCTGATGAAGCTGATAATTTACCTATTGCCGTAAATAACGGTAAACTTGTTTTTGCGATTATAGGTAGCGTTAAAGAATTAAAAGGTCAACAAATTTTTGTTGAAGCTGCCCTTAGGATTTTAGATGAACATTATTCCGCTGAATTTGTTATTATCGGAAATTATAGCAAAGATGAGTATTCAAAAGAACTGCAGGACAGTATACTAAATATTTCGGAGATAAAACTTACTGGAAACTTAACACGCACGGAACTAAAAGCTACCTTTAACGGGATTGATGTTGTGGTGTGCGCGTCCTTGGAAGAAACCATGTCGCTTACCATTGCAGAGGGAATGATGCATGGAAAGATTTGTATAACTACAGATGCAACGGGTATTGCTGATTACATAAGCAACGGAAAAAATGGTTTTGTATGTCAGGTAGGTAGTGTGGAATCATTGTATAAAACAATGAAGTGGGTTTTGGATCATAGAGATGAATTAGCGGTTATAAAGGAAAATGCAAGAAAGACATACGAAAAACATTTCACATTAGATGTATTGGCAGATAGGTTTGAAAAAGCGTTTGAAGCGATTGAGGAGAATTAAGCAGAATGAATAATACTATGGACATTAATGATAAGTTTTCAAACAAAAAATTAATTATCTACGGTACGGGACAAATTGCCGAGCGGTTTTTATGCGAATATAACGATACGTTGAATGTTGTTTGCTGTTTGGACAGGTCAAAACGAGACGGTTTTTTTTGTGATATTCCAATTAAGACTTGGGAAGAAATTGACGAGGAAACCGCCGATTGTCTCGTTATTGCGTCCAGTTATAAGTTTTTGAACGAAATTTATTGTCGTATTATTTACGATTGCGATAGAAATCATCTTGAGGTTTATGACAATCACGGTGTGAATTTGCGCGATATGTACCGATACGAGTACATTCCGTATAATGTTCTTCCGCTGCTGAAGAGCGACAGAAAAGATTTGCTTAAACGAGAGATTGACGCTCATGAAGCTATTAGTTTTGATTTGTTCGATACACTCGTTATGCGAAAAGTTATGGAACCTGAGGACGTTTTTAAATGGATTGTGAGAAAATTGGATGACAGCTGTCCCGTTAAAGAAACTTTTTACTTCTTGCGTAAAAATTGCGAATCGAAAGTTAATGCCGTGATAAAAGGCGTTGATGAAATTTATCGGCAAATTGAAAGAGAAGCGGGGCTTAAACAGCATGAATTGGATTATATATGCGAGCTTGAAAAAATCGTTGAAAAGGAATTAATTGTTCCTCGGCTCGGTATGAAAGAAATATTTGATTATGCAATAAGCAAAGCAAAAAAAGTAAATATTATTTCGGATATGTACTTAGACACAGCGACGCTTAAACAGATATTGGAAACGTTCGGGTTTTGCGGATATGCCAATATATTTGTTTCGTGCGAACGCGGAACGAGTAAAGAAGAAAAGCTTTTTGACGTATATAAAGAAGAGGTAAAAGCTGATTCGTATTTGCACATTGGCGATAATCAATATGCGGATGGAGAATGCGCGAAAGAATACGGTATAGATGTTTTTTTGATACCTTCGGGACTTAATATGCTGAGAGCGTCGTCTTTGAGGAAGATTTTATTTTACGCTAAAGGAGAAGTAAATCGCAGATTAATCGGAGAATGTATAGCGGAACTGTTCCAAGACCCGTTCGCGCTTTGCGGAACAGGGGCGAAAATACCAGTTGCAACGCCAAAAGTTCTTGCTCGTTGCTTTGTCGCGCCTATTGTTTACAAATATCTTGAAGTATTAAAGGCTGAATTACAGCGTAAAAAATATGATAAGGTTTTGCTGGGGGCTAGGGACGGATATATTTTTGACAGGATTATTAAGGAAGTGCCGTCTTTAGGATTAAACCCAGATGATTTTGTGTATTTGTATATATCGCGAGTTTTGGGGTTTAAGCTAGGGTTAGGAAATCCTGCGGTTGATGCGGACTATAAAAAGTATACTGAATTTACTGAGTTGAACAATTTCGCAAATGATGATGATACGTCGAACGATGATGAGATACCTTATCATGCTACTAAGGAGAACTATAAAAAATATTTAGGTAAAATTGGCGTGGATTTATCGGGAAAATATTTATTTTGCGATTTGATATCAAGCGGTACGGTGCAACATTCTATACAGAATATGTTTCTTCAAACGCTCGACGGCTTCTATTTGGGCAGAGATTATTTTATTAGCGAACGCCAAATTTCATATACTTCGGTATTTGATAAGGGAGAAAGACAAGAGGATCAAATGCTGAATGATCGACTGGAAACTTTAATCGTGCCTAGCGAAACAAGCGTACTTGGAATGAACAGAAAAGGAGAATTTATATTTGATGCTGAGCAAAGAAGCGAAGAAGAATTATCGCTTTTAAAGGATATTCAATGCGAAATTGTTG
>JAFXOC010000386.1 GCA_017529085.1 Selenomonadaceae bacterium
ACGAAATAAACTAAAGAGAAACTTTAGACGCGCCCGGGAGTCCGGAGGACGAAAACCCTTGGGCATGGTCAAGTGGCAGCGCGCTTTGCATGGTTTGGGACAAAGTATTAACAAAAGGAAGATGAAGAAATGGCTAAAGGATTTATGACGGGCATGGCTTTGATAAGGTGTAACAGCGGAGTTGCGCCGGTGCCGTTGCTGTTGCCGGTAAGTCACGGGGTTACGTCTAAAGGGCAACCCTTGGTGAACGCTAACGATCATATTCCAATGATGAATATTCTGCCTTTTGGAATTTGTTCTAAGAAACCCGCTGCGCCTCCGGGAGCAAATATTTGTATTCCGATAACTCCTATGGCGTGGAAAAAGGGAGATAAGAATTGTTTTGTAGCGGGAGCGCCGGCTTTGACGAAAGACAGTTGCTTAACTTGCATGATGGGCGGAACCATTAAGTTTGTTTAGAGGAAGAAGGGCGCATTATGGTGAAGAAGCCTGTAAATCTGCGTGAGGTAACGGTAGAGGGGTTGCCTAAAGGTAGAATTCTTCATTTAGACATCGAGGAACTTGCAGGGGAACACGGTCTTTTAAGAATTGCCATAAAAACGGATGCGCCTTTGAAAACGAGTGAACTTATGGGGCTTGCGGGAAAAAAGTTTAAGTTAAAGACGGGCGGCGATGTGTTTTTTTGCGGCTTAGTGGTTAAATGTGAGGAAGATGAGAAGGACAGCGGTACGGTTCTTTATATTACAGGCGCTACTTTGTCGATATTGTTTGATAAAGTGGAAAGAAGTCGCACTTTTCAAGCGACGGATAAAACCGTTGAAGATGTTGCTGGGACTATTAAAAAGGAGTCAGGCGTAAAAGATGCGGATATAAAGATAGCGGAAAAAACGAAGATAACGGATTTTTTGTATCAGGATAAAGAAACCGATTGGGAATTTTTAAAACGGCTCAACCGTGGGAAATTGATTTTTTCCGATTCTAAGAGCGACGTACCGAGGGTGAGTTTTGCTCCGTTGGCAAATAAAGCGAAGAGTGACATAACAATCAGAGAGATTTCGACTCGCGCGCCTCTTGCTAAAGTTGCTTTGTTGAAAGAAAATGTGAAGAAAGAATTGAAACCTGTTTCTTTCGTAGAAACAGATATAATTACATCGGAACTTAAAATCGGCGCGGGCTATGAATTAAACTATGGCAATAAGAGTCAGGTAGCGATAAGAAGCAAGATAACAAGCGAGAACGGAATTTTGTTAAATCGAGTCAGATTAGTGCCTAAAGAGGGTTTGAGTGAATCTTTAAAAGAAATTTTAAAGGAACGCGGTAAGGGCAAATATTTAATAGGAAAAGTCCTTGAGGCTATGGGCAAGGATAAAAACAACAAGGGCGCTGACAATTCATTAAAAATTCATTTTGATTGCGATAAACAGCAGGATGTAGCTAAGGCAAGATGGATTCCATATTCAAATGTGGTGAATAATTATATGTATTCAATGCCCGATAAAGGAGAAAAGGTTGTCGTTTATTTTGAAGAGGGCGGCTTGCTTTTAGCTATCGGAAGTTTACGGGAAAAAGAGGCTTTTCTGGATAAGTTGCAACCTACGACAAGGACTTTTGTGTCGGAAGGACAGTCCGTGGAGTTTACCCCTGAGGATTTGACGATAGCCACTAAGGACAAAGAAATGAGCTTGCAGGAAAAGTTTGACGGAGGGATTTTCTTAAAATCCAAAAAAAATGTAAATATAACGGCTGATAGCGATTTATCTCT
>JAFXOC010000387.1 GCA_017529085.1 Selenomonadaceae bacterium
AGCCGAAGATATGTCCGACTCTCGCCGTGTCCTCCCCTTTTTTGGTAACGTATGGGGTGAGTCTCGCTACCTGTGCCACTTCGTATACGTCCCGTTTGGTTACGACTACTACGCCGTCTTTTTTGGGTTTATCAAAGGTAACTTTTTTATTATGATAGTCGTTCTTGAATTTCCTAAAGGTATCTTTACGCTTATCGGAGTCCTCTATTTCCTCTTCAAGTTCTTCCATATTCTCTTTGCTGTAGTGTCCGCCATGAGAATACGCAACGTTATATCTTTTGCCTTTGACCTTTCTTGGCTGCTCTTCGTCTTCATCATCGTATTCGTCTTCAAACACAGGAAGCTCGTCGCTTAAATCGTTGAAACTCTCATAGTAATCTACGGCATCTTTGATATAATCTTGCTCTTCGTCAATCTCCTCTTCGAGATTATCCATGTTTTCCTTGCTGTAATAACCTTCGTGAGAATACGCAACGTTATATTTTTTGTCGTCAACTTGCCGCTCTAATTCCTCGTTATCATAATCGTCGTATTCATCGTCAAATAACGGCAGTTCTTCGTCTAAATCCCCGAAACTCTCGTAATAAGCCGCAGCGTTTCCAATATAGTCGGTGACTTCGTTTTCCTTATCCTCTAAATTAAAGTCTGCGTTGGCGTACATCCTCTTTGTAAAGCTGACTTTAGGCTTTTCTTCTTCTTCGGGCATCTCCGTCGAATACACGTCGTCGCCGGAAACTTGCCGCTCCATCGCTAAACTGTAAGCGTCGGCCAAAATGTTTATCGCTTTTCTGCCTTCTATGGTGTACTCTGCGATGGTTTCCGCTATACCTTCTTCAAGTTCCACATTTAATTTTTTCGCGGCGTTATTTACGATCTCCACAATATGTTTTGGAGTAAGAGGTTCAAAGTATATCTCCGCGCAACGGGAGCGAAGCGCAGGGTTTATATGACTCGCGTCTCTTGTGGTTGCGCCTATCAGCACGAAGTCAGCAGGCGCGCCTTCTTCAAAAAGTTTCCTTATGTAAGGCGGTACCCTTTCGTCTGCGGGGTCGTAATAAGCGGATTCAAAAAACGCCCTTTTATCTTCAAGCACTTTTAAGAGCTTATTTTGAAGCATATCGTCCATTTCGCCTATCTCGTCAATGAACAAAATGCCGCCGTGAGCGTCGGTGACAAGTCCGGGCTTAGGCTCCGGTACGCCGATATCCGCTAAACTCTTCTGAGCGCCTTGATAAATAGGATCATGCACCGAACCCAAAAGAGGATTAGTCATATCTCTGGGGTCCCATCGAAGCGTTGTGCCGTCTGTTTCTACGAAAGGCGCATTTTCCTTAAAAGGCGACAATTCTTTTTTCTTCGCCGCTTCAAGCACGAGCCTTGCCGCCGTTGTCTTGCCTACTCCAGGCGGTCCGTAGAGTATAAGATGTTGCGGGTATGGTGACGAAAGCTTTGCCATAAGAGATTTTACGGCGCGCTTTTCGCCCACTATATCGTCTAATTCTTTTGGTCTCAGGAGTTCCATAACCGATTCGGTGAGATGCACCTCCTCTAATGCCTCCAGTTCTTCGCGTTTTTTCTTGTCATGCGCGGATTCCATGTCTTTCTTCTCCTCTTTTAAAACCTGAAGGCGAATGTCCTTCATATAATCTGCGTGATCCTGTTCCAACTTCTCGTTGATTTTCTTTTCGATTTTATCCTCCAGCGTGCGTCTTGCCAACCTGTCGGCAAGCTCCTCTGTCAAGGTCGCTATAACCTGCGGGATTTCACTATCTTTCGGCGGATTATTAAGCGCGGGATTTTTACTCAATATCCTTGAAAGCGCCAATAAACGCTCTCCTCTTACGTTTGACCGCATAAGTTTCAGCGCATCCATTTTTCCCGCTTCTATTACCATGTTCTCCGTTCCCATCACATTGGCGACAAGTTCGTACAACACGGCGATATCCCTGTCAAGAGGATGCATAACGCCTACGGTTTCGGCGGGAGGCTCCTTTTTTCCGAACAGTCTTTTTAAAAAACCCATATCACTCCTCCTCTCTTTACTTTCTTTTTTCTCTTTCTTTTTTGAAAAAAAGAAAGAGAAAAAAGAAAGTAACAAAGAAAAAAGAGAAAGAAAAAACTTTAATAAAATTTTTATTTCGTGGTTAATCTTCTTCTACTATTACTTTTATCCTCGATGTTATTTTAGGATGCACTTTTATTACGGCTTCGTATTCTCCCAGCGCATCCACATTCGGCAGGGATATTTTCTTTTTATCCACGTCAATATTTCTTTCCTTCAATGCGTCCGCAACGTCTTTAGCGGTTATCTTTCCAAAGAATTTTCCGCCCTCGCCCGCTTTCGCCTTAATGGTAACGGAGACCTTTTCAAGCTGCGCCGCCATTAATTTGGCTTCGTCCTCCGCCTTCTTATCGGCGTGCTCCTTAGCGCCTTGCTTTTGCTTCGCTACGTTCATATTCTCTTTTGTAGCCACAGCCGCAAGCCCTTTAGGTATCAGGAAATTCCTCCCGTACCCTTCTTGCACCTCGACAATCTCTCCCTTTTTACCCAATTTCTTTACGTCTTCCTTTAATATAACCTGCATTTTTTATTTTTCCTTTCTTTTAGTTGGGGCTTCGCCCCAAACCCCACCAAAGGGCGCTGCCCTTTGGACTCCTGCCAAAGGAGCTTCGCCCCTCTGGACTCCCAATTAAAAAAATTTTATTAATTATCAAAAAAGATTAACTATCTAATCTGTTGATTCAAGTTCTTTTAAATACTTAATAGTATACTCTGCTAATTGATTTGCAATATCGTCCACTTCCGCATTTTTGATTTGAGCGCCGGCTACCGTTTGGTGACCGCCGCCGCCGAAGTGTTCCATGATGACTTGAACATTCGCATCTCCGCCGGAACGCGCGCTGATACCAACGCCGCCCTCCATTTTAAAGACCACCATGCTAATCTTTACGCCTTCTATGGCAAGCATCATATCGGCAGCTTGAGCCGCAGTTACCTGTATGTTTTGCGTAATATCGTAACCTGTTGCCACGATAATGCCGCCTTGGTAGTATTTGGCGTTCGATACGATGGTGGAAAGTGTGATGGCCGTGTCGTAGTCTTTTCTGAACATTGCGCGCACCGTAACGGGATCGGCTCCCGCTCGCCGCAAGAATGCCGCCGCGTCGAAGGTTCTGATACCCGTCTGCACCGCAAAATTCTTTGTATCCACCACAATTCCCGAATAAAGCGCAGTCGCTTCTAATCGACCCAGTTTCATTGATTCGCTGAAATACATAAGAAGTTCCGTCACAAGTTCCGAAGCGGAGCTTGAAGATGGTTCGATATAGACAAGCAACGGATTTTTCACAAACTGTTCGCTTCTCCTGTGATGGTCTATGACCACAATCTTCGGTACCTTTTCCACCACCTGCGGCGCGGCGAAAATCGCGGGTACGTGCACGTCAACCACAAACAACACAGGGGACAGGGCGATTATGCCGTCCACTTCGTCTGGTTTTATAAAGAGATTATCGTAAGCTTCGTTTTCCTTAAACATTGAAACGGCTTTTTCGATAGCCGCCGTCTCGCCGCTTAAAATCACATGAACTTCCTTATTTAAATGCCGCGCCATTCGCGCCACGCCCATAGCCGCGCCAAAAGCGTCGAAATCTTCCCTGACGTGACCCATCACATACACAACATCCGCGTCTTCGATAATCTCTCGCATGGCGTGCGCCACAACTCTGGCCTTTACTCTTGTATGCTTTTCTACGGCCTTCGCCCTGCCGCCGAAAAATTGCGTTTTACCGTTAAGCATAACCGCTACCTGATCGCCGCCGCGACCTAATGCTAAATCAAGCTTCGCCTTGGCCTCTTCGCCAAGCTCGTTCATGCCGGTGCGATTGCTCTCTCCCGCAACCGCGCCGCCCATTGATATGGTAACCGGCAAATGATTTGCGCTCTCGATTTGTCGCATCCTATCCAAAATATCAAATTTATCCGCAATAACTTTGTCTAAATCCTCACGCGTCAAAAGCACCAAGAATAAATCATCACGCACGCGTCTGATAAGCCCGCCTAAATTCCCAAGCCAATCATCCAGGGTTTGCCTGACGCTCATCAATAAATTTGCCCGTTCAGTCTCGGTTATGCCTTGCGTTACTTCCTCAAAATTATCAATTTGCACGCTAAGAAGTACTGTGCGTGAGTTTTTATACTCGATTTTTAGTTCTTCGAATCTCGTGACGTCTCTGATATAAAGCACCATCAAATCATCTTTAACCATTCGATGACGCATACGGAAAAAACGTTCGCCGGCAGGGAACACCATTTCTCCTTCTTCGCCCCAAATTTCCTTTACATTAAGCTCCGGCCAAATTAGAGTTATATCCGTATCCATTTCCGGTTTTTTATCCAAAAAATCCGTTATCGAATCGTTCGTCCACTCAATTCGTCCCTCTTCGTTTATCATAAGTATACCGTGCGGAATTTTTTCCGCCGCGTACACCATCATTTCTCCGACGCTGCCTATGATAGTGTCCGCATAACGCTTCAGCTTTTTTGACCGCATCCTGACCCTTTCATAGGAAAAAAACGCCAGCGCCAACCACAAAAGCCCCGCCATGCAAAATATCGACATATTATAAAAGGACACCAGCCCAACTAGCGCGGCCGATACTACCAAATGTATTACTATGTCCGTCCAAGCGGAAAGATTCTTAGGCATAACTACTCCTTTTTTGTTCAAACCACATTTTCACGGAAGAATTTGCGATAGTTGAAAATCATGTCGAATAGACCCGTAATGGCGACAAATTCTAGGGCGAAGAAGCTTAAAAAGCAGAGGGTAACTATGGCGATACGAAAGGGGAGGGAGATTTTGAAGCGCTCAAACATGAAAAAGAGGATGGCAAAACCGCTGACTATGCCGAGGACGAAGACCGTCATAAAGGTATTGACGGAAATTTGGTAAAGTAGAAGCATATCGTGAACGCTGCCCCAATATATGCCTATAACGGAAAAAGCGAGAACGAAGAAGAACCAGCGGGAAAAATGCCAGAGATGAAACGGAGGAAATCGGTTGATTTTTATGTCAAGACGCTTGCAGCAAAAGGCGTTTAAATTATAGTGAATAACCGCCACAGCCGCCGCCGCAAGAGTAATGATAAAAGGAATGAGATTGTAGATTTCGCGCGCTGTCTCAACAACCAGTTCCTTATCGTAAGCTTTTAAGGATTGCATTTCGCCGACAGATTCTGCGATAGTCGCCGCATCGGTAAAACCAACGGCAAAGTATACGAGGGTAAAATTTGCCCCGTAAGATATTATTTCGCCCAAAAAAGTGAGCAAAAGCGTTTTCACCGCGCTAAAATTTTTATAAACCCCATATCCAAAGAGCAATGCGGGAAGAATGACGTTTAACGCCACCAACGCCGATTGCGGCGGAGATAAAAAGGGCGTAAGCAAAAAAAACAACAGCGGATAGGAAAAAAAGGCGAGCCTAAAGCCGCGTTTGGCAGTAAGAACCGCTGCGGGAATTGTCCAGATAAAGGCGAACAAAACTCCTATCGCGGGCAAGAATACAGACGCCGCTACAAGCATAAAAGTTGAGAAAACAACCGTAGGCAATGCGTACCTACCCTGCATTAAATCCGTAATTTTAGACATAAGCATACCTCAAAGTCAAATATCGTTCATTATAGCACATTTTTTAAAATTGCAATACAAAAATTTGAGGAATGGATTTTTATTTTTTGATACCCGATAACAAAAAAAGCTATGAAAAACTAATCGGTAGTTTTTCATAGCCCTTTTTTTATACCAATTTTCGTGAAGTATTATATTCACGAAAACGATTTTAAAACGCCTTTAAAATCAAGGCTTATTCTACCCTATTTTTTTTCGTATGTCAATTTTATTCTAAAATTTGTAAATTTGAAACTTGTAAATTCAGTGTACATCGGCATCAAATAGGTATGAAGTTTTTAGCCGTCAAATAAGCCGTCAAAATTTGATGCTGAAACTCTTTGATAATAAAGGCTTGAAAGCCTATCGTTAAACTTTTTATTTCGATTTTAAGCCGTCAAAATAAGCCGTCAAAAAAATTGTAAACCCGCATGAATAAAGATTTAACGACACTATTTTCGTGAATATAATACTTCACGAAAATCGGTATATAAACGGTATAGTTTGTTTTGCTTAGAAAATGAATGCGTTTGACTTGGGGACAAGGAATCTCATCGGTTCTTTTAGCATTTTTGCGCCGCAAAAAAACGCTTCATATATGGCGATATTTTGTATCGCAAAGCGTAGACGGCGTTTTCTTGGAGAAATCCATCTTGTACGCCAAGACCGCGGCTTTATGCGGAGCGAAGTTTCATACGGAAACACAAGCGAACCCGTATTATAAAAAATAACAAACGGGAATTTGTAGGCGAATAGTTTTACGCCAAAATTTTCATCATTAAATGGTTGGACATTTGATGATAAATTGCGTTCAGAAATTTTGTTTTTGTTTAATTATTTTTCGTAACCCTTTTGAACTAATTGTTTGCATTACGAAAGAAAACACGGCGAATGTGCCTATTACGGGCAGGGTTGAGATTGGAACTGTTTTAGATATTTATTTAAAAAATGTGGGCTTACTGTGTAAGGAGTTTTTGAACTTCTTTCTCAGGTCGATTGAGACTCAACCCATGACATGGAAGTCGAGTATATCAGATTGCAGGAGGCGGGAAATTTTGTTTAACGACAAATCAGTTTTAGTAACGGGCGGTACGGGGTCATTCGGTAAAAAATTTATAGAAATTTTATTAAAAAAATATAAGCCCAAACGTTTAATCGTGTATTCGCGTGATGAGATGAAGCAGTTTGAAATGCAACAGAAATTCGACGATTCATGTATGCGTTATTTTTTAGGCGATGTCAGGGACAGCGAGCGTCTGAAGCGAGCCATGTATCAGGTTGATTATGTGGTGCACGCGGCGGCAATAAAACAAGTGCCTGCCGCAGAATACAACCCCATGGAATGTATTAAAACAAACATTCACGGAGCGCAGAATGTGATTAACGCCGCCATTGAGTGCGGCGTAAAAAAGATAATCGCCTTATCTACCGATAAAGCGGCAAATCCCGTGAATTTATACGGCGCAACGAAACTTTGCTCCGATAAACTTTTTACGGCGGCAAACAATTACGTCGGATTTCGGGAAACGAGATTTTCCGTGGTTCGTTACGGGAATGTGGTGGGTTCTAGAGGTTCTGTTGTGCCGTTTTTTAAAAAATTAAAGGACGAAGGCGCTGAATTTCTCCCAATAACAGACGAACGCATGACTAGATTTTGGTTGAAGTTGGAAGATGCCGTCGAATTTGTGTTCAAGAGTTTTCAACGTATGTACGGCGGAGAGATTTTTATACCGAAGTTGCCGTCTATGCGTATAATGGATCTTGCCAAAGCCATTGCGCCAGAGTTGCCGACAAAGGTTATCGGAATAAGACCCGGTGAGAAACTTCACGAAGTTATGTGTCCTTCGGATATTTACTACGATACAATAGAATTTGAAGATCACTTTGTAATTAAGCCATCGGTGAGATTTTGCGGAGCAGATTATGAAACAGACGCCTTAGGAGATAAGGGACATCCCGTGCCGGACGGTTTCGATTACAATTCCGGCAATAATCCGCATTTCCTTACGGTGGAAGAATTGAGGGCAATGAACCCATAAAAGCTGTGGCTGCGATATTTGTAGTAGAAACGGAGAATTTATGAATAATATAGGACTGCAAAACTTTTAAACTATGAAGTGCTGACTTGGGAATTATACGATGGCGCTAATAATCCGTTGAATCCGACTGGGCTGATGATTATTAAGAAAAATCAAGATGCGAATATACAAAAAAATAATTATGAGATTGATTTTTCGTGTCCCGTTACGCATAAACCATTGAAGCTAGTTGGAAACGCTTATTACTCGGAAGAAAGCATGTTGGCGTATCCGATTTTAAACGGTGTGCCGCTTTTGATGAAAGAATATGCGGTGGTTGCGACGAAAATGCCGCGTTATTTTTAATAGGGATGAGATTATGATTTATTATGGCAAGCAAAGCATAAGCGAAGGCGATATACAAAACGTGATCGATGTCCTTCGTTCTGCTTTTATCACACAAGGTCCGATGATTGAACGTTTTGAAGGGAAAGTCGCCGATTATTGCGGCGCGAAATACGCCGTCGCTGTGACAAACGCTACTTCTGCTTTACATATAGCTTGCCTTGCCGCAAATTTGGGCGATGGCGACTGCCTTTGGACAAGCCCCGTAACTTTTGTGGCTTCCGCAAACTGCGGCAGGTACTGCGGCGCGAATGTGGATTTTGTGGATATAAATCCTAAAACTTACAATATGGACGCATTAGCTTTGGAAAAAAAGCTTCGAGAGTCGAAGAAGGACGGCAGACTTCCAAAGGTCGTAATTCCCGTACATCTTGCGGGGCAAGCATGCGACATGAAGAAAATCCGCAAACTTTCCGAAGAAGAAGGATTTTCCGTGATAGAGGATGCGTCTCACGCTCTTGGGGCGGATTACTTAAATAAAAAAGTCGGTTCATGCGAATTTTCGGATATGACGGTGTTCAGTTTTCATCCCGTTAAAATCATAACCACCGGAGAGGGCGGCATGATACTCACCAACAACGCCGAAACTTATGAAAAGCTGAAAATGCTCAGAAGCCACGGCATTACCAGAAATTCGTCGGATATGACGAAAGACAGCGACGGACCTTGGTATTATCAGCAGGTAGAACTTGGTTTCAACTATCGCATGACGGACATACAAGCGGCTTTAGGTTACAGTCAAATGGACAGGCTCGATGAGTTTATCCGTCGCAGAAGGTATTTGGCGAAGCGTTACGGCGAGCTTTTGAAAGGCTTGCCCTTGAAAACCCCGTATGTACCTAATTATGCGAATCCGTCGTGGCATATTTATGTAATAAGGATAGATTTCGACAAAGTAAAGAAAACAAAAAAACAGATTTTTGAAGAAATGAGGGAAAAGGGTATTGCCCTTAATCTTCACTATATCCCGGTACATACTCAACCTTACTACGAAAAACTGGGGCATAAGCCCGGGGACTGTCCCGAATCAATAAGGTATTACGAAGAAGCGTTGACGCTTCCGTTGTATTACGATTTGACGGATGAGGAACAGAACTATGTCGCAGAGGCACTTAGGGATGTGTTGAGTTAAATAGAGATAGTCCGTTCCCGGGTGGCGACGGTACTTGGTTTGTTTTGGAAAAACTGAAAGGTTGAAAGTGAATTATGCGTAGCATTGCAATTATAACCGCCAGAGGCGGCAGCCAACGAATTCCTAAAAAGAATATCAAGCTTTTTTGCGGTAAGCCTATTATTTCTTATTCAATAAAAGCTGCGCTTGATTCGGAGTTATTCGACGAAGTTATGGTTTCGACAGACAGCGAAGAAATCGCTTCAGTTGCGAAAGATTGTGGCGCAAAGGTTCCCTTTATGCGAAGCGAAGCGACTTCCGACGATTACGCGACTACGGCGGACGTATTGAACGAGGTTTTGGCTGAGTACCAAAAACGAGGTCTGGATTTTGATTGGATGTGTTGTATTTATCCCACTGCGCCTTTTGTGACGGGGGAGAAGCTCGTAAAGGCTTGGGAATATTTGAACAAAAATAGCGCGGATGCTTTGACTCCCGTGGTGAAGTTTTCTTATCCGCCTCAGCGTTGTTTCGTTTTGGATGGCTCTTATTTGCGTTATAAATGGCCTGAATACATGCGTTCTAGATC
>JAFXOC010000388.1 GCA_017529085.1 Selenomonadaceae bacterium
AACATACGAACTGTATTTGATTTTGATTTTCTCTACTTTGTTTACGATACATAAAAATCCCTCCAAATGTATTTTAACACATTTGGAGGGATTTTTAAATATATTTGTCTACAGTCTGAAACGGGTTTTCCTCTAAAAATGAGGAAAACCCGTTTAATTTTTATTACTGCAAATTATATGCAATGAGGCATAAAATATAGCTTTTGAGTAAACTATCCCTTCCTTTCTTTTTCCAAAGCGCTATTTTCTTTAAATTCATGCACGCAAAAATTAGTGTCGCCTGCATTTTTAATTTAGCAAGACCACGCATTGTCGCGTATCTTAGTCCATGCCTCTCTTTTCCTTCGGCAAATACTCGTTCTATCGTTTCTTTTCGTTCTTTGTAGATTTCTTTATATTTTGGAACATAGCGATATTCCTCGGCTTGTTCCATATATTCTGCCCATATATGACGAGTGACTACTTTTATCATATTCTGACTCATTGTACATTTGTCACGGTATGGGCAATCTTTACAAACCTTTGGGGCGCTTTTATATTTTTTATATCCTTCTTTTTTCGTCGTCATGTAGTAAGCAAAGCACCGTTCATGTTCGCCTTTTACAAATAACCCGCTTTCGGGGTCTGTCGTACTTTTGGTTTTATCCACTTTTTGAGAGGGATTATTCTTTTCTTGAAATGGTCTCTTATTATGAATTTCTCTGTCTTCATTGATTTCTGCTTCAAGCTCCGATTGATATTGCTTTATTGGTTTATTTACCTTAACTTTTTCGTGTTTCCTCTTGTTAGCGTTAGCTTTTATATGGGTACCGTCGATAAAAATTGCGCTTGCGTCGATAAAACCAGCTTTGACGGCTTCCTTTAGAATATGAGAGAAGATATTTTCAAAGATATTGGTATCTTTAAAACGGCGAACATAATTTTTACCGAAAGTTGAAAAATGAGGGATAGGGTCAAACAAGCCATAGCCGATAAACCAGCGATAGGCTGTATTTACTTCGATTTCTTTAATAGTTTGACGCATACTGCGTATACCAAAAAGGTGTTGTATAAAGAAAATCTTAAAAAGCGACACTGGATCAATACCGGGACGCCCGCCTTCATAATCTGAATACATATCTTTTACTTCATCGTAAATAAAATTAAAATCAATAGCTCTGTCTATCTCTCTCAAAATATGGTCTTTAGGCACTAAATCTTCTAAACATACGAATTGTATTTGGTTTTGATTTTCCCTGCCTTGTTTACGATACATAAAAATCCCTCCAAATGTATTTTATCACATTTGAAAGGATTTTTGAAGTAATTTGTCTACAGCCTGCGGCGTTGAATCAAAAGATTCAACGCCGGTTTTTGCGTATGTTGGTTATTAGGTTTTATTTCCAATTTTATACCATATATCTTGTAATAGCCGCGCTTCTTTTAGACGCAATGGGCGCAAATTCCTCAAATGACATCTGCCCTTTATCATCCGCCTGATCGCTGATTGCTCTTATAATCACGAACGGAATGTTATACATATAGCAAACGTGAGCGATGGAAGCGCCTTCCATTTCGGCGCAAGCGCCTTGGAATTCTTCTATAAGCTCCGCTTTTTTTTCTTTAGAGGAGATAAATTGATCCCCCGTGCAAATGCGTCCGAATTTTATGTTTACATCAGGCGCAACGGCTTTAACGGCGGCTTCAGCGCGTTTTATAAGATTTTCATCCGCTTCAAAGAAACGAATGTTCATAAACGGATGTTCGCCTTTTTTAAAACCAATGGCTGAGGTGTCAAGATCATGTTCAACCGCGTCTTTGGATATAACCATATCGCCGATTGTAAGCTCTTTATCAAGCGCGCCGGCGCAACCTGTGTTTATGATTACATCTGCGTTAAAACGGGAAATCATAACGTTGGCCGCAAGGGCAGCGTTGACTTTTCCTATACCTGAGCGGACGAGAGTTGTCTTTTGCCCCGACAATGTTCCGTCGTAAAACTTCATTTTCGCCATTTCGACGATTTCAACATCCTCCATTTTTTCTTTGAGAATATCCACTTCCATATCCATTGCGCCTATTATTCCGAATTTCATTTGATTTTTTCCTCCAAATATTTTTTTATAATTTGCTGCATAAGCTTCGCATTCGCTTTAGCCCCCGTAAACAGAGAAAATGCGGCGACTCCTTGCATTACGAGCATAGTTTCACCGTTTTGCGTATTAAAATTATGCTCTTTCGCTGTCTTTAACAGTTTAGTTTCAGCGGGAGTATATATTACATCGTAAATTAAAACATCTTCTTTTAACAATGAAAAATCAATGTAAGGCATAGCGTCCACATTCGGGTACATACCTAAAGGAGTTGTGTTCACAACTAAATCAGCCTTTTTCAACGCGTTTCGGTATTCGTCATCCGAAAAATCGCACGCGGAAAGATTTTTATAAACTGAAAATCCTTCGATAAGCGATAATCCCTTAGCTTTATCTCTCACCGCAACGACAATGTTTCCCGCTTTCTCCTTTAAAAGCCCCCACAAAACGGCTCGCGCCGCTCCGCCTGCGCCTATGATACAGACGGTTTTGTCTGTGGCGTTAAAATCCGCCTCTTGAAGTCCCGCTAAAAATCCCGTAACGTCGGTATTATACCCGAAAAGTTTCCCGTTATCGTTTACGACCGTATTTACTGCGCCCAACATCTTTGCATCATCGTTAATCTCGTCAAGTAGGGGCATAATTGCGCTCTTATGCGGAATAGTCACGTTCCACCCGCGAAAATTTACGGCTCGAAGTCCCGTTACAGCTTCTTCTAATGAATCGCAGGAAACTTCCAACGGCACATAAACATAATTTAAACCGGCATCTTCCAAAGCCGCATTCTGCATTATTGGCGACATGGAATGAGCGACGGGACAACCTATTATCCCCAACAGTTTTGTAGCTCCGTTAATCATTGCAATCAGTCCTCATATCGTGCAACAAACTCATCATTAAATCATAATAGGATGGAGTCATATCAAGATAATGGATATGCGGATTTTCAAATCGTTGTTCCTCTTCCCATATCTCATCTTCAAGTTGTTTTTTTACATACTCCCTTATCTCGTTTAATGACGGCAATTGAGCGACCCTTTTGCCGTTTTTTACATACACTTTGCGAAGATTTTTAGCTTTAGCGTTTTCAAAAAATCTGTTCTTCCAAGGTTTTTTAGGATCAACATAGCGATATGGCGAGTCCATGTCAACAACTTCGCCGGATATGGCTAACAAATCTGCAACAGCGTGATTTGACGCGTCATAAATTCTGTATACGTCTTTCCTACCGGGATTTGTGATTTTTTCAACATTTACGGAAACTTTCATACGGGGCGAATATTCGCCGTTCGTTTTTACGGCGGTAAGTTTATACACTCCCCCAAAAACAGGCTGGGACTTTGCTGTTATAAGCCTCTCCCCTACTCCAAAGCTATCGATTGCAGCGCCCTGATGTAAAAGCGAAGAGATCGTAAATTCGTCCAAACTGTTTGACACAACGATTTTGCAGTCGTTAAGTCCGGCTTTATCCAGCATTACCCGAACTTTTTTCGATAAATACGCCAAGTCCCCGGAATCTATGCGAATACCTTTTAACCTCTCCCCCATCGGCTCCAAAACTTCTTTCGCCACGCGAATGGCGTTTGGTATGCCGGAATCAATCACATCATAAGTATCCACCAAAAAAACCGAAGCGTGCGGATAAATTTTAGCGTAACTCTTAAACGCTTCGTATTCGTCACCGTAGAGCATAACCCAACTGTGCGCCATAGTTCCGTTTACGGGAATGTCAAAGATC
>JAFXOC010000389.1 GCA_017529085.1 Selenomonadaceae bacterium
AATGAGAACACAAAAGAAATATTGAGCGAGTTCAATTGTAGGTTTATCAGAAAACTTATGGAAGATGTGAGACAAAATAACGAGAAAATCATTCAACCACTTTGGTTTCAGGGTAAAGATGCGTATGTATTGTTAGTAGACGAAGAGCAGGCAAAGTCGCTTACTCAAGAGCCTGAGTGGAAACAACAATCATCTTCGCCAGAAGATACCTACGGGGTGAACTCGAAAATATTTGAAAATGCTTTAGGCGTTTATTGGAGCGTTATTGTTTATAAATGCGAGTATTTAAACCGAATTAATGCCAATAACAAAAATGGTTGTAGAGCGTTATTGTTAGGAAAACAAGCAGTATTAATGGCTGTTAAGGATGAATTGTTGCAGAATGGAAATGAACTTGATTTTAGTGAATTGCAGGGGAAGGAAGTAAAAGACATTTTGGGAATAAAAACATCCAGAGACCTAGATAACGATAAAGTAAAAGAATGTCATACTTTTGGAGTGATTCATTTGATGAAAGAATAAGGGTCACTTCAATTCGCCTACACAACGTATACGTGAAATGGCGCGAATTAGGTTTAGGAATAGTAAAGCAGCCCCATGAGGAAAATCTCTCATGGGGCTGTTTGTTGTATGCGTTTAGTCTTGTTTTTTCGACACAGTAAAGGGAGCGTCACAAAGCGATCTCCATTTTGTATAACTAAAATCAAGAGATTCCTTGGCGGGCGTCGCCTCTCCCGCATCTCTCGGGTTTCCCCTGTCATACCGTCGGCGCGTGGTCGCAACGAAGTTTACCACCTCAAGGAATCTCCTCATCTAAGTGTATTGTATCAGTCTAACTCCTTTTTGTAAAGTATTTTCTTATTGCGTATATAGTTATTCCAACGACTCTCGCTGATTTTCCACGCTGAAATGACGGAATTTTTGTAACCGGGTTCATCTGAGGAAGTATGTAGTCGTAAAACTATCTGTATTTGCTGCCCATTATCTTCAACCAGTTTCAGTATTAATCCTGTATTGGGTGCATCTTTTAATAACAATGAATTATACAAAGTTAAACAAAAAATAGACGAAGCACCCTGATTTGTTACTTCTACAAAGAAGCGGAAAGTATGGTTTTGGTGCAGGAATAGTAAATGAGCTCCATGAGGAAAGTTTCTCATGGGGTTGTTTGTGTTTAGATATAGTGATTTCACAAGCATTAGAGCATACAGTAATAAACCATTGTATTTAACAATCAATTATTATATAATATTCCTACATAATAACGAAAGGATGTGTTTTTATGTCTATAGCGGTAGAATTATCTCCCATTGAGCATGAATTTGTCAAAGCGCAAGCCGTAGCCGCAAATTTAAGCGTAGAATTATTTGCTCACGATGCTATTATGAAAGCTGCCAATAATGCGGCGTATATTGCAAAACTTGAAAAAGCCGATAAGCAATTAAGAGAAGGAAAGGGCGTTTATAAAACCATGGCAGAATTGGAGGCTATGGAAAAATGAGCCGAATTTTCTTTGTTGATGAAGGCTGGACGGATTATCTTTATTGGCAATCGGCTGACAAAAAAATTTTACGAAAAATAAACAATTTATTAAAAAGTATTGAACGTGATGGAGTCATGAGCGGCGAAGGAAAACCTGAAAAATTAAGTTATCGAATAAATGAGTACAGCAGAAGAATTGATAAAGCAAATAGACTTGTGTACGAAATTATCAACGATACTGTAGTGGTTAAATCTTGCCGAGGTCATTATGATGATTAAGTTTCCTCTTACAAGAAAACAAACTACCGTAAACGAATAATATAAAAAAGCTCGGGCAAACGAGCGTTTCAGATTGTAAACTTACTATTGCTATTCACAGAACTCTCCCCCCCTACCCCCCTCTAGGAGGGGGGCTTGGTTAGATGAAATATAAAGTTTTGGCTCAAAAGCAATAATCAGAGTGCCTCCCTCTTAGAGGGAGGGGGACCGCGAAGCGGTGGAAGGAGAGCCATGAAGAGCACAATATTTATTGATTTGTCTACACTCTGAAACGCTCGGGCAACCGAGCGCTTTTTTGTGGGGGATTATCTTTTGTATAAATTTTCGGTAAAGTAAATTCTCTCATGAGGTTGTTTGTCGTATGCTGTATGTCTTAAGGCTTGTTTTTTACTTGCGTTTATCGTATAATAACACCAGATAAAAATTCCGATAGAAAGGCGGGCAATTTCATGGAACAAGCTGTATCAGCGGCTAAAGGTCGCGCTAAGTATCGAGATACCGTTTTTCGTCACTAGTTTAAAGACAAAATTAGGCTACTTTTGAACTTGTCCTACGTCTTGACAACCACAAAAAAGTTTTTATAGATGCCTTTAACAGTTACAAAGATCAAATCACAAAAATATATAAAGCAGGAAAATAAGGCAATAATGTAGAAGTTAATCTTAAATACGTTAAAAGAGGTTTTAAGATGCGGCTTGGAATTTTCGGCGGTACGTTTGACCCAATACATTTGGGACATCTTTTGACTGCGGAGGCTGTTTTGGAAGGGCTTTTTTTGGATAAAGTCATATTCATACCGGCAAGCATACCGCCGCATAAAACGGATAAATTTGTAACGCCTCCCGAGAAGCGTATGAATATGACGCGGCTAGGAGCGGCTTATAACGAAAATTTTGCGGTTTCTGATATAGAGTTAAAGCGTAAAGGTCCGTCGTACAGCGTGGACACCGTAAGCGAATTAAAAAATAGGTATCCGGACGGGGAATTTTTCTTTATAATAGGCTCTGACGCGATAAACGACATAGCCACTTGGCATGAGGCGAAAAAGTTGATTGCAAGTTGCAATTTCGCCGCCGTAACGAGGGCGGGAAAGCCGCTTAACAGAGAATATTTGAGGGAATATTTTGGGGAACTTGCGCATACAAATATCACGGAAGTAAAAACTCCGCAGATTGAAATTTCTTCGACCGATATTCGCAGGCGAATCGGTGAAGGAAAAAATATTTCCTATATGGTGACGAAAGAAGTTGCGGAATATATAAAAAGAGAAGGGCTTTATTTATGACGGCGGAAGAAATGAAGAATGAATTGCAAAAACGGCTGAAAGAGAGCAGGTTTTTTCATTCGTTGGGGGTTGCGGACACAGCCGTTAAACTCTCGAAAAAATTCGGCGCGGACGAAAAAAAGGCGTATATAGCGGGACTTTTGCACGATGCGGCGAGAGAATTTAAAAACGAGGACTTGATTTTTGAGGCGAAAAAGCGCAATATTGATATAGACGAAGTGGAAAGAGCAACGCCTTTATTGCTTCACGCGCCAATAGGCGCGGTGCTCATAAAAGAGCGTTACGGGGTAACGGACGAGGAAATATCTCTTGCCATCGCCACTCATACGGTAGCGGGGCGAAATATGACCAAGCTCCAAAAGATAATATATTTTGCGGATATGATAGAGCCTAATAGGGAATATCCAGGGGTAAACGAACTTAGAGAATTTGCCCAAAATCATACTCTTGACGAAATAATGCTGAAAGCTTTAAGCGAATCTATTATATTCGTAATAGAAAAAAACGGATTGTTGCATCCCGATACTATAGCGGCAAGAAATGAACTTTTACTCCAAAACCCTTATTAAAGTTTTTTCTCTTTCTTTGCTTCTTTCTTTCTCTTTTTTTCAAAAAAGAGAAAGAAAGAAGGAATTTAACTCTAAGGTGATGACTTAATGCAAAAGGGACAACGGGAAAGTTTGTCTGATTAT
>JAFXOC010000390.1 GCA_017529085.1 Selenomonadaceae bacterium
AACCCCCATCAGGACGCAAATAACAAGAAGCATTGCCGCGCCTATTTTAAGATGTCCCACAAGCCAACCTACCATTCCCGTATAACGGGCTTGGGAACGATCGAACCAATTGTTAAACGCCGTGAAGAATCTGTCGAGAATCCCTTTCTTTTTATTTTCTTTGCGTGGTTTAAGCAAGAGAGCGCAAAGAGCAGGAGTCAGCGTAAGCGCTGTAAAGGCTGAAAGTCCCATAGAAATCGCTATGGTAAGAGCAAATTGCTTGTATAAAACGCCGGTCATGCCGCCAAGAAAAGCTACGGGGATAAACACAGCGGACAATACGAACGCTATAGCGACAACAGGTCCTTGAACTTCTTTCATGGCAAGCTCGGTCGCTTCTACAGGACCAAGTCCCTCTTTTTCCATGTGCTGCTCCACGTTTTCTATAACCACTATAGCGTCGTCAACCACCAGACCGATTGCAAGCACCATAGCGAATAACGTCAACGTATTTATGGTAAATCCGAGAAGCACAAAGGCGGCAAAAGTTCCGACAAGCGAAACGGGTATTGCCAAAACAGGAATCAAAGTTGCTCTAAAACTCTGCAAGAAAATGAATACTATGAGTATAACCAAAATAAGAGCTTCTTTAAAGGTATTTATTACTTCTCCCAAAGACTCGGTTATATACTCCGTATTGTCCATTATAGGGATATAGGCAAGGTCGTCGGGAAAATCTTTAGAAGCTTCGTCCAAAACCCGCTTAACTTCATTGATAGTTTCAACCGCGTTTGCGTCGTCGGTAAGGTTGATGCCAAAACCGGCGCACGGGGCATTGTTGGTGTCCGCTATAAGGCCGGTACTTCTGGGTCCCGTTTCAATGCGGGCAATATCTCTTAAATATACGTTTGCGCCTCCGCTTGCAGAACGGACAATAATATTGTTAAATTCTTCAATCGTATGCAAACGACCTTCCAAATTGCCCGTATATTGTTTTTCCTGATCGGCCGGAACAGGCATCATGCCTATGGTTCCGGCGGGAGCTTGGGCGTTTTGCTCCGAAACGGCGGCTTTTATGTCGTTTACGGTAACTCCGAGAGCCGCCATTTTTTCGGGATTTAACCAAATTCGCATGGAATAGTCCATAGCAAAAGAGGTTACATCGCCAACGCCGTTTATTCTTTTTAATTTATCCAACACATAGATATTGGCGTAATTTGAAATAAAAATTCTATTATAGGTTTTATTGGGCGAATAGAGAGCAAAAAGGTATGCCATATCTCCGGTAGAGCGTTTGGTGGTAACTCCGGCCCGTTGAACGTCTGAAGGCAAACTTGCCATAGCGGCTGAAACGTTGTTTTGAACCAAAACGGCATCCATATCGCTGTTTGTGCCAAGTTCAAACTTTATGGATAAATTATAAGAGCCGTTATCGTTGGAATTGGAACTCATATAGTCCATACCCTGAGTGCCGTTTACTTTATCCTCTATGGTTTGCGCTACCGTATTATTTATAACATGGGCATTTGCGCCGACATAATTGGCGTTAACGCTCACGCTAGGTTGGGTGATTTTAGGATATTGAGCCACCGGTAGAGTAAAAATAGCCAACAACCCTAAGATTAGTATGATAATCGAAATGACTATGGCGAAAATAGGCCGATGGATAAAAAAACGCGCCATTCTTTTTTACCCCTCTCAGTTCTCTTTCACAATATCAGTGGAAGCTTTGACGGAGAATCCCATCTCTTCCGGCGTCACCATCGTGACGTCAAGCTCTTTTCCCGATTGCAAATTAGAAAGTCCTTCCACAATAACCGTATCGTCAAGAGAAAGACCTTCTTCCACAATATAATAACTCCCGACTTTCTCGCCTAATTTTACATCTTTGGCGAGAGATTTGCCATTTTCATCCACCACTAAGACAAGAGATCTATCCAAAAGTTGTTGCACAGCTCGCTTAGGAACTAAAATCGTATTCTGACTTGTTTCTTTTACTATTCGCAGCTGAGCAAACATTCCGGGCAACAACAGTCCTTCGGGATTAGGAAAAAGAGCCTTGACATTAACAGAACCCGAATTTCCCGAAAGCGACCTATCTATTTCCACAGGCTCCCCTTTATACGGATATTCGGCGCCGTTGCTTAAAATTATGGACATAGTATATCTTGCGGCATTTTTGGAACGGTTATCCTTGTTCGCCATAAATTTAGCCATGATGTTCAAATATTCGGTTTCGCTAATGCTATATACAACATAGATGGGGTCGATTTCCCCAATCGTGACAAGAGTCGTATTACCGGCATTGGCGTAAGTACCGGTTGCAACGTCGTTTAAAGATACCCTGCCGCTTAAAGGCGCATAGACCGAAGCATAACCCAAATTTTCTTTGGCTTTACGAAGAGCAGCCCTTGCGCTGTCCAAATTTGCCGCATAACTTTCAACATCGGCTCTGCTGTTGACGATGACTTGTTCGGAAATGGCGCTTACGGCGTAGAGTTGTTCGTTTCTCCTCAAATCTTCCCTGCTTCTCCTAAGATTTGATTCTGCCTTTCTTACGTCGGCTTCTGCGGAATCGACGTTCATTTCATATTGAGCGGAATCTATTTTGAAAAGCAAATCTCCCGCATTTACCATTTGCCCGCCTTTGATGTATTTTTCCGTGACCGTACCGCTTATTTTAGGACGTATCTGCACTTCGTTCACGCTTTGTAACTGTCCCGGAAAACCGTAAACTACGGGTACCGACTGTTCCTGAACTTTCATGGCTTTTACCGCGACTTTTTGCGATGCTCCACCCTGTTTATTACCGCCGCAACCCGTAAGAGCGACGCAGGTCGCGAGGAATGCCAAAGCAAACGCCACGCTTTTCTTGCCCAACATTTCCTTAATTTCCCCCATTCTTTCAATCATCGCCTTCGTAAAAGACGCTGTTTAGTCCCAACACATATCGAACTTGCCCCGTGTTATCGCCGACTGCTCTCTTGCCGTTATCCCTTAAAGTCATACCGATTTTTCCGTTATTGTCGTAAAGATGAACCGCCAAAAAATGCCGGTTGCTTTTGAAATCGTTTTCTTCAAAAAATCCTCGCCACTTTGAAAGCTCTGCCAAAAATTTCTCATAATTCCCTTTGCGCTTTTCGATAAAGGCTTTAAAATTCTCCGTATTCCAATTTTCTTCCTTATAATCGAAAACTTCATAACAAGAAGGTCTAAAATCTGAAGAAGCGAGCAACAACGGCGTTTTATATCCTTTGAATTTTTGATGGAAAAATATTCCGCCAAGAATAATTATAAAAGCGACAACTTCCGCAAAGAGAAAACTAAGCCACAAATTATCGGAATTATAAGCGACAAAAACCGCCAGCAGTACATAAGAGCGAAGCAAAGCAATCAAATTTGCAAAAAACATACGTCTAAGAGCCGTAAAAGCAGTAATGAAAATAGCGTTTACCGCAGCAAAAACCAGGGACAGAGAATAAAGCGCAAAAGCATTCGCCAAAACTTCCCGCCACTTAGGAGCAAGTTCCGTATGAGCCGCAAACCATGAAGCTCCAAATAAAAGAATCAGCATGGGAAGAAAACCCGCAAGGAGAACACCCCGCCGCAGACCTTCCATTAACCCGAGCATCATGCCCTTAACATTATAATCGCCCTTCTCTATCAAAAGAATCGGCGTTACCGCTTGCATAGTCATGGCGGAGGCTGTGCGACATATTCTTATCGCCATCAAAAGGGAAGCGAATACGGCAACTCCCGGCGCGCCGTAAAGTTTAAAACATATCCCGTTAAAGAGAATAATCTGCAAAAGGCTTAATATTTTAGAAAGCGTCATTGCGCTTCCCGCATAAAGCAAACGAGTAAACGATAAAATCGGCTCTTTTACGGGAGAAAATAAATTATTGCCAAAATGCCTATATAGTCTTAGCCCTTCAAAAACCATACAAAATAAGGCAGACGCTCCCATGCCCACAGCCAAACTCTCCATGCCGAGACCGAAAACTTTGACACATAGAAAACTGACAAAAATATTTAAAACTAACATTATCTTATATGTCAGTTTTAACCAACGCATCATTCCCGCCACTTTTAAAAACTGCATGACATAGCAAGAACACACGAGGAAAAAACCCACAAGAATAAGTCCTCGTCCATAGTTTTCAGCAAGATAATAAAGATTTTCGGGGATTTTTAAAATTTCTAAAATCTGCGGGAAAAATATCTCCAAAATAATGGCTAAGCCTCCCCCCGCAACAAGAGAGGAAAGAACAGCTAATTTTGAATAACTCTTTGCTATTTCCCCCTCGTGTCTTCCGAGAGAATCCATAGTCATGGAAAACGCGCCGAAATTGACCGCATAACCCACCACCACATATAAATAGTAAATGGGCAACAGAAACCCGAACACGGCAAGCCCGTCCTCGCCCCAAAAATACCCGGCAAAGAATGTGTTTACAAAAATTAAAGGGAATCTATCGGGAACCATATACTCCTTGTAGAGTTTTTTCATAAAAGACTTCGCCGATTTCATTTTTCAGTCCAATCTGCGTTTTTATCGCGCTCGTTTTACCAATTTTACGCTATAACCTTTAGGGTCTTTTTTGACCTGTACTTCAAACGCATCCGGTTTTTCCGCCGCAAATGAAAGTTTGTCGAAACCGGTGACGGTAATGTTGGCTTGTTTTAAAGTATCCGCGTCAATAGGGGTTATCAATGTTTCGGGGGTAATTTTATAGGTTTTTCCCACATCGCCTTCTCGAAGTATGAGTTTCGCGCCGGAAAAATCAACGGAACAATTCCTTGCCTGAATAAAATCTTTCTGCTTGCCAAAATCGCGGAATTTTGTAGCCCATTCGCCAATTATTATGTTCGTATTCTTCCATTCGGGCAAAAGCGCGCTGATGGCAATTTCGGAAACTCTCGGTTGATTATGATTTTTAGCGTCCGGCTTTATGGTGGAGGACACATCGATTACACCTGTGTTAATAAGAGTCAACGGTGTCTTATCGCTGCGAACGTTCATTATCATCATGCCCGCCGCAACAGCCTCAGAATCGGATTCACTGTCGCCGTCAAGTTTTACGGTAATCTTACCGCGATTTACAATGCGTCCGGGACCGCCCGAAGACTTTGGAGAGGACGTCATGCCGTAAGCTCCGCAACTTCTTGAACCAAAGTCCGTAACGTTGACCTCGTTTTTAGGCGGCTTATGACCTGCGGAAATAACCGTCAAAACTCCCTCGTTTACAAGATCCGTTCCCGTGCTTGCAAGCATACCGAAAACAGAGGAGCTTCCTCTGTTGAAAATTTCCCCGTTATTCGTAACGGAACCGCCATTGCCTAACGACAGAAAACTTCTCGACATAAAAGATTTTTTCACGTCAAGATGAATTTTGCCGTTGTTTATCATGGTCATATCGCCATGCCCCGTAGTAAGTCCGCGAACTTCCGAACCTACGCTGCCTTCTCCTTCGGCGTAAACTCCGCCGTTATTTATCATGGTGGAATGAGCGTAAGCGTACACGGGATGAACCATAACGGTAAAAGCGTCGTACTTTTTATCTTGATCGAAATACATACGAATATCACCGTTGTTTACAAGCCTTGAATGTTGTCCCGCAAACATTCCCCAACCTATTACGCCAACGTACTTTTTCGATTTATCCGCCCCCGCGCTAATATCGTTCGCATACTTTGAAACGATGGCTTTGTTTCGCATAATAATCGTTCCGCTGTTGGTAATATCAGCATAATTTGCGGGAACCATAGTTTGCGGCAACAACCCTTTGCCGTTGGCTTTATTTAAAGCTGCCATAGCGTAATACGAGCGAAAGGAACTTTTTATCACGCCCTGATAATAATCAAACTCAGCCTCAGCCGTTATAATCCCGTTGTTTATAGACTTAACGGGAGCGCCAAGAGCGCCCGCCCCAAGCGTAACCTCACCCGCCGCGTAGACGGGAGAAGTTAACGCCAAGCAAAGAGCCGCGACCGTCAAAGCTTTTTTCATGGACAAAACACCTCATAACATAGCTTTAAAAGATGCAAAGAAGCCGTGATTCTTCGCGTCTTTGCCTAAGATACCCTGATAACCCAAGTTAAGTCTGCAATCTCTGCCCAACGCTCTGTTATAGGAAAGACCTATCAAAGCCTGCGCGGGATCTTCTCTTACAGTATCGTTATATTTTACCTGCATAGCCGTCATTCCCATTTCCTTTGCGGAAAGACGCGCTCTGGCTCCCAATGAGAATCTCAATTGACCGTTTTTGCCGTCGGGAGAAAACTTATGCGTCCACGCTCCCTTTAAGGTTGCATAGGCAGCGTTGTATCTATCCATGCCCATCGTATAACCCTCAAGCCCTGCGCCGAAATAATCCCACGTTATGGGAGCATTATTATTCATGTTCAAATAAGACAAACCAAATTCATAGGAAAGACTGTTTACTTTGGACAACGTATTCTTTTGACCGACGGTAAGCGCGGCGTAAATATTGTTGGATGCTGCGGAACGTTTGCCGTTTAGGGTAATGCCGCTGCCAACCATGGTTTGCTGACGGCTTAAATCTCCCTCGTTTTTCATGTAAGTTATCTGACCGCGAATCCAGTTTTTATCCGCTTGAGGAGTGTAAGTCATGTGTACTCCGCCCGCCACGCCTTTCATGCTTGCGCGGGAGGAATTGCCATCGCCGTTTCCGAGAGAATACGCCAAATGAATACCGCCGTTTAGTTTCTTGCCGAATTTCCAGTTGGACCCGCCGATATAACCGTAGTTCTTTCCGCCAATACCGCCGGAACGATTGAGCTTCGTATAATACGGAGTAATGAACCATTTACTGTTTTTATTGGTTTCAAGCTCATAATCCAAGCGATCCATTGTCGCTCTTGTAAAGTCAACGGGGAAAAGCGCCATAGCGTTTAAGAGATTCTTCGCAGTCTCCGAATCGTTCGCAGGCGTTAAACTTACGGTATATTCGCCGTCTCCCGTTTTCTCCGCATTAACGGCGACAAGTTCGGGAGCCTCCGAAGCGAAAGTCACGCTGTCCATGCCGGTCGCAGTATAAGAGCCCGTTTCGCCGTTCACGTCCGTGATTAAGGTATCGGCGGAAACTTTATACGCCGTACCCGCTTTGTAATTTGCAGAAGGACGCAAAATGAATTTCGTTTCGGAGAAATCTACGTTAATCGGATGTTCGTGATTTGGGTCGGCATCAACCCACCGGGTTTGGATAAAATCCTTCGTAGTTCCGAAATCCCTAAGTTCCGTCGCCCAATTGCCCAATTTTGCTTGCACAGGGGACGCAATGCCCGCGCCGGGTAAAAGATTTATTCCGATTTCTGCGCTTCGTACTATGTAATTATTCTCCGCCGAAGGCTGAACATCGGAAGAATGACGAATAACGCCGGTATTTTCGGCAATCCAAGTGCCTATTACGTTCTGTCTCACATTACCTGGACTGTTAAACTCAAATCCTAAAGCGGGATCGGTAGCTTCCGCATACTGTCCGGTAACTTTAACATCTATCAAACCGTTATTTATCATTTTATAATTGTTCACGCCGCCGCCGCCGTCAGCCGTCATACCAAGAGCCGCCGCAGTAAGCTGTGTAAAATTGCCGTAGCACTTCCCACGCTCTACTTTTGCATCCTCTATTACGGTAATCTTGCCGTTATTTATCAGCTCCGTGCCGATAGAGCGACTCATGCCGTAGTTGGTGCCGTTGCTGCGGGCGTATATCGTGCCGTAATTTGTCAAAAAGTTTTCCACCGCGACAGTCGCCATAGGACGGACAAGCTGCGCTCTATCCACATCGACCTTAATCGTTCCGTAGTTGTTTACTTTAACGTTACCGGAATTGTTTACATCGGCATCCGCTATCATACCGCGAACATTCGTACCCGAAGAGCCTTCGCCCGTCATTATAATGTCGCCGTAATTGTTCACGGTAGAGTTTGCGCCGCCATACATTGCGTGATAAAAATACGCGCTGGAATTCTCGCCTTGATCGAACGCCATTTGTAAAGTACCGTTGTTCGTCAAAGTTGAATATTTGCAGGCTATCATACCGCGACACATAACCGCGCTGTATGGTTTACTCGCATCGTCGACGGTTTTAAGTTGATCGCCGTACCGAGCAGCTATGTCCTTAGCGTGGAAAAATATTTTGCCGTTGTTGGTAAGAATACCGTAATCGCCGGTTCCGTTTACCGCGCTACCGGGCGCGTTGCTTAAAACAGCCATACCGTAAAAGAAGCGATAAGTGCCCTGCGTTCCGTCATACTGAGCGTTGAGATTATCTATCGTTCCGGTATTTGTAAGAATTACGGGAGATTCCGCTGTTCCTGATATACTACCCATAGCATCGTCCGCAAAAGCAACTCCGCTCATCAAAGCCGAAGAAATCATAGTCACCAAGGCAACCGCAGCTTTTTTACGAAAATGGCGTTGATACACACCCATTAGCAAACACTCCTTGTAATTTCAATCCACGCCGATAGTTTAAGGAGCACGACAAACCCATGTCGCACGGATTGACCTCTTGTGAGTGGAGGATACCGCTTCGCTCCGCCCCCACTCATGCGATATAGGCTTCTAACTTCAGCTTATAGAAACGGGAGACTCATTTTATTGGGTTAAAAATTTCTCACCGGTTTAATTATGTATTTCCCGTTTAATCTATCCGCATAATAACCATCGTAGCAAAGGTTGCGATTTATGCCCCAATTAAACATGGCGTTGAAGGTTTCATGCGCCAATACGAAAATCGCCGGATAATCGTAAATATGCGGGAAAATTTCCTTGTCCATATATTCCTTGTTTAGAGAGCGGCGATTGAAAAGGGTGGAGAGTTCTTTCATCTCCGGCATACGCCAATCGGAGAAACCCGCGATATCCTTGCCATTTAAATATTCTTCGGCTTCCACCGCCGTCATTAGAGGCAATTCTTCTCTAAGCCACATAAGTCCCGTATATAAATCCTTCACAACTTTTTCGGAAATCTCGTACCTGCGAGGAGAACGATCTGCCAAATCGCAGACGCCGCCGCTCACCGCCATACACCTGCAAAGTTGTTCTTTTTCTACCGGAACGGCGCAACCGTAACCGAAATAAACAGCCCACGAGCGGTTTGCTACGGTCTCATCGCTTGTCCAATAAAACTCGGGCTTGATACTGCCGTTAAAAATATCGAAAGCCGCAGAATTCTTCTTGCTATAATCAACGCAAAAACGCAGTTCGTCCACAGTAGGCAACCGCCAGTCGCTTCTGCCGCCGTAATTTTGCTCGTTCAGGCGTTTAATATGCTCCTTAGCCTCCGAAAAAGTGTAAGTTTCATTTTTACAATTCTTTTCATACGCAATGCCCGTATTATCCGAAAGCACATAATTGTCAAAATCCAGCGCGCTTACGCAACCGCAATCTTTACGTTCGCCCACAACCTTTCCTTCCGCGCTGAATATCTTATCCTGCCCGCTAAAAGGTATATGGAAGTTTGTACCTTGCGCATTTACGGAACGCACCAAACGATAGCATAGCGGGATAAATTTCTCCGCATAGTATCCGTCATACCCAAAATTAAAATTCGTCACCCATACATAGGTACCTTTAAAAAGATTGGAGGTAATATGCTGTAAAATCGGCGGCTTTAAATTTTCATGCTTGAAGAATTCTTCGTAATACCAACTTTTGCCCTCATAATCCTCATTAAAAATCGTGCCTAATTCGCTAATGGTGGGAAGCCGCCAGTCACGATAACCCGCAAGCTCGAAATCCTTTAGCATTTCCATAACATCGTTATAGCTTTTGCGTTCGGGCGATTCCTTTTGCCACATCAAACCCAAAACTTTATCCGTAACGGTACCGTCGCCGTTATCCACGAATCTTTCCTTTGCGCCGGGAAGTTTTTTACCGCGAACGGCAATACCGTAATTTTTCGTTGTCTTATGAGCCGCAGTCGTTGCGCCTAAGCCGAAATTAAGCACCCAAGCGCAATCTTCTCTCATGCCGTAGCCGTTGCCGCACCAATAATCGTCTTGCATTAAATTTTTAAAAACGCTTGCAGAAAATACGGGATGCACTGCATTATAATTTACCAATGTGCGAAGTTCGTACTTTGTCGGAACACGCCAATCGTCGTACCCACCGTATTTTTCATTATTCAACTCATTGATATAATCAACGGAAAACTCTTCCCAATTAAACTTTTTGCGATAAAATCTTCCGCTCTCCTCCGAACTTGATTTACTTTCCCAATCAAGCCCCGTTGTTTCATCGTGAATGATAGATACTTCGTCATTGCCTTTAATCTCGTGATAACGCATATATTATCCCCCTATTAATCCTATTAAGCTTTTCTGCCATCGGGAATAGGATCCTTAATGGGATTAAACACATCAATAGCTTCCGTATCTCCCACAGCCACAAAAGAATGAGGCACATTCGGCGGGATAAAATACGCATCTCCTTCGCCTATCTCATATTCTTTACCATCTTCAACGATTATAAAGCCGCCCTTTATCACATAACCAAACTGCTCAGACTCGTGAGAGTGCATATCTACCTTGCTGCCGTCCGCCATGTTCCAATGAAAAACGTTCATCAAAGAACCTTTGCCCAAATATTGAAACACCACACCGGGATTTAGTTCTTTTTTTTCTATTTCCTTATGATATACCATCATAGTTATCCACTCCTTTTTATAGTAAACGACAAAATTATTCTTAATTCGCGGAACTCTCCCCCCTACCCCCCTCTAGGAGGGGGGCTTGGTTAGATGAAATATAAAATTTTGGCTCAAAAGTAATAATCAGAGTGCCTCCCTCTTAGAGGGAGGGGGGACCGCGAAGCGGTGGAAGGAGAGCCGTGAAGAGCACGATATTTATTGATTTGTCTACACTCTGCCCTAATTTCTTTTCTTTAATCTCTTTTTTGGGAAGCCTAAATATAAGTAACCTCGTTGCCTTTTCTTGGAAGCGGAACGCGCGCGGGAATTTTATCGGGGGTGTTTGGATAGCCTATAGCAACGGAGGCGTAAACGCGTTCGCTATTCTTTAAGCCTAATTCTTTTAAGTACGCGAGCATATTTTCATCTTCGGTAAGCCAATGAATCTGATTTATCCAACAACTTGCCAAATCAAGCTCGTTAGCGGCTATCATCATATTTTCAGCCGCTACGGCAGAATCTGCCATATTGTTTCCATAATCTTTTTGGTTGGCGATTATGACCAGAACCGGCGCGTTGTAATGAAAAACATAGTCGCCTTTTTTTGAAAGCGAAATTGATAGTTTAAGGCTTGAATAGGTATTTTCCGTAATTTCCATCTTAGAAAAAGCGTCTTTTGCCAAAACTGCCAATTTCTCCAAAACCGTCTTATTTTGCACTACCAAAAAATGGTTGGACTGATTATTTCCGCCGCTGGGAGCGTACCGACCCGCTTCGATGATTTTTTTTAATTTTTCTTCTTCAACGGTATCTTTCGCAAAACTTCTATTGCTCCTGCGACTTACTATTGCCCCGATAGTATCCATATTATTCTCCTATTATTCCCTACACCATTACGCTACAAAAAAACTTATCGCGCTAAATTCCGAGAAAAATCAAGCCAACCTAGGCGACTCTGTTTTTTCCGAACATCTTGCAACCAAGTCTTTTCCCAATTCGTAGGCGTTATTCAAATCCTGAGGGAAATGTTCTTTGCTGTACTCCGTCTTTTTCTCTACAGGCACCGCCGCCGTATGATATTTACCGTAATCATCAAACTGCAACGTTGCTTTTGCCACCATATATTTAGAACTGCCAAAGGCGTTTTGCATTAAAAAAGAATCGTACTTGCAAGAATTTTCAATGCCCATTTTATCTAAGAACATTTGATTGCCATTCAAGCTGTAAAGCAACAAACTCGGATATTCCTTATCCACCATTCTTTCATGGGCATCATAATTATGATGAGAAAAATAAAGTCTTTCAAGCAATGCGCTCATACTGCTTGACATATGCCCGTTATATATGGGCGATGCAAAAACCCAAGCATCAGCTTCAAGCATATCTTCCATAACTTTTGTAAAATCGTCTTTCATAGCGCAACCTTTACCGTAAAACGGCGTCTTGCTCTTACAGGCAAAACAACTGCGGCAACCTTTGAAATTCATACCATAAAGCTGCATCATCTGAGTTTCTGCGCCCGCCTCCTGCGCTCCTCGCATTGCCTCGTTCAACAGTTTCATGCTGTTGCCTTTTAATCTTGGGCTCCCATTTAGCCCTATTACTTTCATATTATGCTCTCCGTTCTTTGCTCTTTTATTTTAGGCTGTGAAAAAACTAAAATCAAACTTTTTCACAGCCCTTTTCATCTTATACTTTTAAAATGAATTTTTTGCCATAATCAAAAAAATCTACAGTCAAGGAGTGACAAAACCGCAACTACTCTCCGGCTTTCCTGATTTTTTCGACTATAGCGGGGTCTTTGCTCCATTCATCCTCGTTGAATTTACTCCACGCTTTGCCGGGATGTTCGCTGAACCGTATTCCGGCAGTACCTACATCTTCCAATTCATGACCGTCGAAGAACATATACACTCTATCTTTGGGGACATTAGTTATTTCTGAAAATATTTCCACATATTTTTTTGCTAAAACTTTTTTCTGGCTTTCCGCTAAAGCTATGGATTTAACACTAATTGCCGGCATAATGTTTCTCCTTTCAAGCTGTGCAAATAATAACCGAACGAGGACCTACCAAGAACGAATTGTTGGCGGCAATCTCGCAAGGTGTCTCGTAGCAGGCGTTTTCGCCTAAATCTGTGTTGACTTCGACTTTCCAAGTTTTATCCGCAGGTAATTCCGGAAGGAAAATGGGCTTTGCATCCCAATGAGCGTTTACGCCGAGATAGATGAAATCGTCCTCGCCATCCTTAGTTTTTCCCGTAAACATGACTCCAACATAATGACTGCCTTCCGACCTGTCAAAACGCCACGCATCGCCGCCGTGCAAACTGGTCATCGGGTAGCCGTAAGGCGTTGCGGGAGATTTGCGCATAAATACGGGATGGCGTTTTCTGAAAGCTATCATGTATTTAAAGAAGTTATAAATATCCTTATTCTTCTCTAAATCATTCCAGTCAAGCCACGAAATCTTATTGTCCTGACAATAGGGATTGTTATTACCGTATTGAGTATTGCCGAACTCATCTCCGGCTAAAATCATCGGGACACCTAGGCTGGTGAGCAATACCGCCGCAGCATTCTTTATCATTTTATGACGCAGGAAGTTTGTCCCGTAATCGGTGCTTTCCCCTTCCCAACCGCAGTTCCAACTGTGATTGTCATTGCCGCCGTCGGAATTTCCCCAACCGTTCGCCTCGTTATGTTTGCCGTTATAGGCATAGAGATCGTAAAGGGTAAAACCGTCATGACAGGTAATAAAATTTACCGATGCGGCATCGCCGCGCCAATAGCGATCGTAAATATCCTCAGAGCCTAAAATTCTCGCCGCCGCCGCTCCTGCAAGCCCATCTTCGCCTTTTAAAAATCGTCTCATATCATCGCGGTATCTGCCGTTCCATTCAGCCCAACGACCGTAAGCGGGGAAGTTTCCGACCTGATATAAACCGCCCGCGTCCCAAGCCTCAGCTATAAGTATAACGTCTTTTAACACAGGGTCAAAAGCAAGGGATTCCAAAAGGGGAGGATTGCTCATAGGCGAACCGTCTTGGTTGCGTCCTAAAATCGCCGCCAAATCAAAACGGAAACCGTCAATATGGAAAGTCGCCACCCAATAACGAAGGCAACCAAGTATTAAATTACGCACTACGGGGTTATTGCAATTTAGCGTATTTCCGCAACCGCTGAAGTTGTAATAATAACCTTCGGGCGTTAAGATATAGTAATAATTGTTGTCTATACCTTTAAACGAAATATACGGACCGTATTCATTGCCTTCCGCCGTGTGGTTAAAAACAACGTCCAATATTATTTTTATCCCGTTTTTATGAAGTTCCTTCACCAAAGATTTGAACTCGTCAACCTGCATGGAATACTTACCGCTTGCGGCATAACCCGCCTTCGGGGCAAAAAAACCAACCGTGCTGTAACCCCAATAGTTCATCAACTTTTGCCCGTTCACTTCTCTTGCGCCTTCAAACTCGTCAAATTCAAATATCGGCAAAAGTTCTATTGTATTCACGCCTAAATCCTTCAGATAAGGAATTTTCTCTCTTAGTCCCGCATAAGTTCCGTTATATTTTACGCCGGAAGATTCGTCCTTTGTGAAACCTCTGACATGAGCCTCGTATATAATCATCTCGTTGTGAGTGGAACGAATAGGCTCGTCCCCTTCCCAATCAAAATCGTTCATAACGACTTTTGCGCGATACTGAAAAGGATTCGTCCAATCGGGTTCCTCACCCCAAACATTCCTACCCGTTATAATTTTTGCATAAGGGTCTAACAGAGTTTTTGTCTTGTCAAATATAACGCCGCGAGAAAAATCATACTCGCCGTCCATACGAAAACCGTATTCCAAATCTTCAAAGTCGAGGTCATAAACTATCATGGCAAAGACTGCGCCGACGCGATAACCTTCGGGAAAAGGAATAACGGCGTAAGGCTCCCGTTCTCCGCTATGAAAGAGCACAAGTTCGCAAGATGTCGCCCCTGATGAATAAATCGAGAAATTAACGCCGCCCGGCACAAGATGCGCGCCGTTTGCCAACACCAATCCCGGACGCATTTTAAATTCTCCGTAAGTATCCGTTGGGTGTAAATCTATTCGCATATTTTGCACTCCTTTAGGTTTTAGAAATGCTCATGGGGGGATACACATCGCCGTCCACAACTACGTCTATTATGCAAGGTTTGTTTAATTTAAGCGCCTCCGCGTAAGCTACATTAAACTCTTCTTTTTTAGTAGCTCTCCAAGCCTTTGCGCCGCAACTTTCCGCATATTTTACATAATCCGGATTTAAAATATCCATGTAAGCGTACTCGCCGAAATTTGACAGCAGGAATTTTTTTATAACATTAAATTCGCTGTTGTCGAAGATAATATAGATAACGGGAATGTTGTTTTTAACGCAGGTTAAAAGTTCAAAACCCGCCATTAAATAATCTCCGTCGCCGCAAGCGCAGATAACGGGACGATTGGGGTTGGCGCATTTTACGCCGATTGAACCGTTGACATTGCTTGCCATAGGTCCGAAACTTCCCGGATTTTGATACCATTGATTTTTAGTTAGTTTTAAATACGCGCTCAACCAAAGCATATTCGCCCCCGCATCGCCCATAATAACGGCATTTTCGGGAAGCTGTTTGGATATAAGTTGAACCAAGTACCCGGGATGCATCTTACCATTAGAAAACTCCGGAAGTTCCTCGTCATGATGTTTCTTAACAATAGCCAAATTTTCTCCAAGCGGCGAAACCTTGTTGTTTTCAAGATATGAAACAAGACTCTCCAAAGCCGGACGAGCATCGCTTTGCAAGCGATAATCGCTGATATATACCTTATCCAGTTCATGCCGATCTATATTTATATGGAAAAGTTTTTTTCCGTCCATTAAGGTGGGCTTAAAACTAAAGGTAGCGTTTTCCGCAAAGCAATTTCCCACCGCCAGGAAAGTCTTGCAGTTTTCAAAATACTCGTTCGCTCCCGCATCTCCGCTGGAACCGAACACGCCCATTGAAAACTCATTATCCTCCGATAAATATCCTTTGGCATCCATAGTTGTGGCAAATGGAATTTTCCAAGTATTGATAAGTTTTTCCAAAACTTCCTTTGCGCCGCTCCTGATGCAACCATAACCCACAAGCAGCATAGGCTTGTTTTCCGCTTTAAAATTATCCGCAAAACCCTTGCAGAAGGCTTCGACTTGCGCTTTTTCCTCAAAAACCTTCGGTATTGTTATATTTACCGGACGATATTTCGGCACCTCCGATATGGTAACATCTTTAGGAATATGAAGATGCACGGGACCCGGTCTACCCTCAAAAGCCGTATAAATAAGCTCCTCAATGGTAGGCACCGCGTATTTTGCGTCCTCCAAAATAACCGATTTCTTCGTAGTCGCCGCAAACATTGCAGGCGCATTGGGCGTTCTTGACAATCCGCTGCTCTCGTTCAACGCTCCCTTACCTCGCATTTTTTGCGACGTATATCCCGTTATCGCAAGCATTGGTATCGAATCTGAATAAGCCACAGCCAATCCCGAAAAAAGATTAAATGCGCCGGGGCCTAGCGTTGCAAAGCAAACTCCCAATTTATTGCTAAACATTCCATACCCCGCCGCCATAAAGGACGCCGCCTGCTCGTTTTGGATTATTATCGTCTTTATTTTTTCCGATTTATTTAACGCCAACAACATAGACGCGTTTACTTGACCGGACCCTCCGAAAACATGGTCTACTCCTATATCTTCCAATATCTTTACTACTGTTTCATTTACGTCCATAGTCTCATCCTATTCCTTTTTATAGTAAACAAAATAAAATTTTGTGTTTGGCTTCCACGCCCGAAGGGCGGGGAAGCCAAATCAAGCACAACTATTTTTGTCGTTTACTGTAATTATTGATATATTACTTTCTTATATTCTAGGTTGAATACAACGACATTAACAAGAAAAAATCCAGAAAGAAACAAACAACAAGGTTCATTTCTTTCCGGATTCCATTCCATTATAATCCGCGTTCCTTGAGAACCTTGACAACCAAATCACCGTATGCGATTGAAGATTCGACCGAAGTACCGGTAATGAACGGATGATCGTAGTAAACCTGCGGATCTTCTCTGGAAGCGTTAATACGAGCAATGCAAGCACCGTTGGGACCGACGGCATCGCGAACGAGATCCTCAATTGGCCACGGGAAACCGGGCGTTACAACATCAGTACCTTTGTTGTCTTCGGTTTCGCCATATACATCGTAAGTCATTGCCATTCCGGGCCCGTAGAAGTCCCAAGCGCGTGGATGAGCCGTAATCTTCTTTCCGTAAATGATGGATTTATAGTCGTTCTCAGGATCGCGGCAGAACACAAGGGTGGAAACTGCGTAGCAAAGCGCAGCCACGATTTTATCGGACTTATAAGCGTCCATGATGAGTTTGTGAAGTTCCCAGCAATTCGCCATGTCAAGGTTTGCGCCGGGTCCGCCGGTAAGCACGATGGCATCGTAATCTTTCATATTCACTTCCGTGAACTTTTTGGGATGCGCCCACTCATCGCCATCGACCAATTCTTTGCAACGACGGCATACCCAATCGGGATTTGTCTTAACATTTTGAATAGGGTCAACAAAGTCAGGGTCAATACTAATTTTGAAAGGAAGCGGTTTCTTACCCTTAGGAGTCGCCAACGTTACTTCAAAACCCGCTTTTTTGCAAGCATCCCAAGGAGCCTGTAATTCCTCTGCCCAAGAACCATAGTTGGTTGCAATTATCAAAACCTTTGCCATACTTCTACCTCCGTTAAATTTATTGTATGTAAGCCTTTCGGCTCGATACCCATCTTGTTCAATGCTCTTAATGCGAGTTTCCAAAACGTCAATCCTGCGATTTAAAGCGTTAAACATCTCTCTGCCATGAATAAGAGCTATAATTCTCTGGGCGAAACGAACATGTTCGCCGCCCGTACGAGCACTAACCAAATCGCCGTCAACCACAACATCTTCATCAACGTAGTCAATACCCATAAGTTTCGCATCGCCTAAGAGGTTGTTATGCACCACCATTTTGCGACCTTTAAGCAAATGCGCCACAGGAGCCATAAGCCATGCCCCATGACAGATAATGCCTTTTATTATCTCTTTATCCGCGAAACATTTTTCCATAAATGCCGAGGCAGGCGGCAATTTACTTATGTCTTCCGTATAACGAAGCCTGTCAGCTACCATACCCGCCGGAATTATAATCGCCGCATATTCTTTTAAGTCTATCTTCTCAAAACTCTCATTACACTTAAAAAGCTTGCGTTCTTCATGACCTTTAAAAGTGAGTTCCGAATTGCCCCAAAGCCTCGTGAGGAAATGCACATCAAGTCCCGATTCCTTGAAGCATTTTGAATAATACTCAATTTCAGGCTCATAAAAATCGCTTTCGATTAAAACCCCTACTTTGTTTCTCAAACTCAGTCACCACCCTATTACTGAAGTTTCTTTACAGCAATCAAATGATTCTTTCCATCATCGGAGTTATACGCCATTTCGTCCATAATCGTCGTATAAAGGAAAATACCAAGCCCTCCTATTTGGCGGTCGTCTATCTCATCGTTGATATCCACTTCCGTATCCTTTTCAAGAGGATTGTATAATTCGCCCTCGTCAACGAACTCCATACGCAAGGCATTTTCATACTCAAGATACCCACAAGAAACATAAACCTTGTCCGAGCCGGAATAATCAAATATATTCACTAAAATTTCCTCAACGGCGATTTTTAGGCGGTTTATAATTACAGGATCTTTGAAATACATTGTGATTATCTCCGTAATCTCATTTAAAATCTGTGGTAAAACCTCCCTGCCGGTCGAAAATTCCTTGCAATACATCATAGGTTTATCCCTCAAACTTATCTTGAATAGTTAAAAATTTATCAATACCTGTAAGTTTAAATACATCGAGAATAACATCAGATGCGCCGACCAAATAAACCTGCACGTTCGCGCCGATTTTCTGCTTTGCAAATACAACGGCGCGTATACCAGCGCTGGCTACATATTCAAGCTCATCGGCAAAGAAAACCAGTTTTTTTATCTCGTCTTTCCTTGCGATAAGATCCTTCATCTCGTTCATAAGTTCGGGCGCAATGGAAGCATCAATATGCCCGTGAAGTTTTACCTTGCTGACTTCTCCGATTTCTTGCACATACTTTGCCATGCAATTACCTCCTGCAATATTTAAAAAACTCCCATTCCTTCCATATCCGTAAAAAGAAGGTATAGAAGAGAATCTTTATCAGCGTCTTTATTTAATTTGGGACGATTCTAACTTTAATCTTCAGACGATAATCCACATCGGGCAATTTTACGGTAAAATTGTCTGCATCGAAATAAATCCAAGGTTTACCGTCAATTTCTACCGACTCAATCCTGCAACTACCTTTAGGCAAAATATCCGGCTGAACATGTAGGGTGTTAGAGCCTTCAAAAGCGTTCGGCAGTGGTTTGAAATAGAGATCGAGAGGTTTCTTCGTATGCAAAAGATTGATATATACGGCCGACAAGAAAGCAAGCTCAATTGAATGATAGCAAGCCATCGAGTGAGAACCTTTTAATCTTTCATTACCGGTAAGGAATGGAATACCGTTGTTTAGAACATTGAAATAAACCGCGCCGTCATCGTGATCGAGGAAGTACGTATTGTAGAAAGCGGCAGAACTTCTGGCTAAGTCAAGATATTCGGGTTTCTTTAAGCAACCGTAAAGAATCTGATACGCCAAAATGCCTTGCTCTTGCTGCCACCACGCTTTTCTGTCATGCCAAGCAAAACGATGGCACGTTTCGCCTTCGCGAAGCTTTCTCTCCATTACATCGTACCAACCGCCGCGCCTTGTATCCATACCGACCTTCGGCATGATAGAGGCGATTTTTTCCGCAAATTTTACATATTTGTCTTTAGCGATTGCGCTGTTTATACGCATTAAGTTCCAAGCAATCTTCAGATTATGACCGACAACGCCTCTGTTTTGTTGCCAACCCCAAGTTTCATCATGACTCCAGTCATCGTGGAATTTCTCTTGCACAAAAGGACTATTGTCATAATCCGGGAAGTGTTCTTCAATGCAGTCCGCAGTATATTCGAGGAAATCTTTGTACTTATCGTCCATAGTGGCAAGATAGAGATTGATAAGATATGCGGGAGCATGGTCTCCGACAGAGTTCCAATTCTTGCGTCCCACATTGCGTCCTAAAGCATCGCTCTTAGGATCAAAAGTTACGGGGTCAATATGGGAATAATAACCGCCTTTTTCCCTGTCAATGAAGAATTTATCGAAAAGACTGATCGTCATACGAATATCTTTCATTATCGCAGGGTCGCCGTTCAAGCGATAAGTTTGAGTAGGTCCCGCAAGAGCGTAAATCTGCTCATACATAGGTATCGCTTCAATGTCATCGTCAAATTCGGATGTAAAAAGTTTATGTTCTTTATCGCCTTGCACATCTATTCCGTGATACCAATAAACAACATTTTCATCTATATCATAAAAACGCATATGATCGCGAAGATATTTTGTGCCTTTTTCGGCAACTTCCAAGAATCTATCCTCGCCGGTAAGCATATACGCGCTTGCCATACCATAAATCATACGGGAAATAGTGTCTGTTTCCTGACGAAAATCGGGCTTTCTGACACCGTCAAGGGTAAGTTGTGTACGATATTGGCGATAATCAATTTCTCCGTTTGGAAATTCCGCTTTTATATAAAAATCCGCAATACTTTTCGCCTGATTAACCCACCAATCGGATTCTTCAAAACGCATTTCACCGGGTTTGCGACCAGGAAAATCTATATAAGATGCCTCAAAATTCGTTCCGCCTTCATCAGGATAATAGATACCGTAAACAAACATAAGCTGACCTTCCGCGAGAAGCTTGTCAAGTTGCCCCGTACAATCGCGATAAGGTTCGTCCAAATTTCTCAAAAGTCTGGCGTAAATATTGTCGGACAGTTTAAACTTCACATCATCGCCCGCAAACGTGCGAACAACGCCGGTCTTAGTCGCCGCATCGTAGGATTGACAAACGCCCCCTATGGTATCGGAAAACTCAAAACCCATCATCATTCTCCCCTCTTATTAACCTCTGGTTTTAATGAATTGAATTATATCAAAAAAATTTTTTCAACGCGGTAAATTTTTCTTTATATATTGGTAAGTTTTTCTTTACCGTATGGGTGTATGTTCAATAAATATCTTGTTTCAAGTTGTATATAAATTAAAGAATAAAAAGCAACAATGACAAGAAGGGATGTTCAGACTGTAGACTAATTATTGCTTATTCACTCCCCTTGCTCTCCCCCCTACCCCCCTCTAGGAGGGGGGCTTGGTTAGATGAAATATAAAATTTTGGCTCAAAAGTAATAATCAGAGCGCCTCCCTCTCAGAGGGAGGGTGACCGCGAAGCGGTGGAAGGAGAGCCGTGAAGAGCACAATATTGTTTGATTTGTCTACAGTCTGTTAAAAGATAGTCTATTTTTTTGTAGTGAAATTTCTTCATAACATTATTTTCTATGCAGTATTTAACGGCGTTTTTTATAGCGATTTCAAACGATATTTGAAGTCTCCAATCCCTTCTTTGACCTTATCCACAATTTAAGATGTTATAGCAAAATTATTCGGAAAATGACAGTTATTTTCATATAAAAAAATAGCTTTACATCTTTATAAATTCCCCAAACGATGATATAATGAAGTTGAATGGGGGTGGCGAGTTGGAGCAAGCAAAAAAGCGCGACCATAAAATTTTTATCACCGATATTGCCATTGATAAAGTTCCGTATGTAGCAGTGGACGAACTTTCGAGAACGCTGTGCGAAGCCATTCAAAACGAGCATAAGGAAATTTTAAGGATTTCACAAACTAAAAACGACAGCAACGAAGTTTTAACGTTAATGCCAATAAATTTAAAAGAAACACCGATTAGAGTTTTGGGGAACGAATTTAGAGTTGACCCAAATACTCACCCCCAAGCGATTAGCTTATTTAGTCGCTCAAATAGGCAGGAAATTATGTACTTGCACAATCATCCAAGTACAAACAGTTTTTCTTTAGTTGATATAATGGCTTTCATTTCCCAAGGTGAAATAAGTTTACTATCGGTTGTAACAAATCAAGGAGAAGTATATATTTTATACAAGTCGTCAAAGTATGATTTTAGCGTATCAAGCGAATTATTTAAAGAAATATATATGAATTATCAAGCGGGGGTATTAGAACACGGAGCAGCCGTAAAGAAATTTTTGAAAATTTGTATGAAAGGCGGTGTTATATATGCAGAGTCAAATTAAACTTCCAATTTTGGACGATAATATGTCTCGCGAAGAATCGGACGCATTGTTCTATGAGCTTATGAATAAGACAAACGATATGGAACATAAAGAACAAAAACGCTAAAAAACGCCCTTCGCGGGCGTTTCAGACTGTAGACAAATCAATCAATATTGTGCTCTTCACGGCTCTCCTTCCACCGCTTCGCGGTCCCCCTCCCTCGAAGAGGGAGGCACTCTGATTATAACTTTTGAGCCAAAATTTTATATTTTCCTCTAACCACGCCCCCTCCTAGAGGGGGGTAGGGGGGGGAGAGTCCGTGAATAGTAACCCTATTTTTTATTTACTAACTCCTGATACAACTTAAACAGCTCCGCCACGCACTCCGCCTCCGTCATCTTAGCGTCAAACCCATACGCCGCCATAACGGCTCTGTCGTTTGCTTGATGCGCGCACCTTAACTCTATCGGCATAAGATTTTCATCGTATAAATCCGCAAAAGAATCGTTTGGTTAGAGTTTTCTTGCGTCTAAAATCGCCTGCGCCCGAAACCCTTGCAGTATTAGCCACAAACGGCGGATTTCCCATAATATAAGAAACTTTTCCCTTTGGCGCGACACTTTCCCAATCAATACGAAGCGCGTTGCCTTCAACAATATTCGTATAGCTTTTAAGCGGCAAAAAATCAATCTCCGTATGTATAATCTCTTCGGTTTTGACAAGCATTTGACTTTCCGCTATCCACAGCGCGGTTTTCGCTACCGATACCGCAAAATCGTTTATCTCTATGCCGTAAAATTGAGCGATGCTTACCTTTACAGGGCTATGCTCGCCTTTAAAATCAAAGGCGATATTGCCGCCTTGAAGTTCTTTTAACGCTTCGTTTTCGAGTTTTCGCAGCGACAGATAACTCTCGGTTAAAAAAGTCCTTATCGGAAGATTTTTGCTCTATCAAAACTTTAGTTTCAAGTGTAAGCGCGTCTATAAAAGTCGTAGTCTTCTTAACCTTGCCGGTTGATGTAATTTTCTCGGTTTTAAGCGGGATTTCAAACTTGATAAAATCCTTCAAATCCTCGGTAGCAATGCCAAAAAACGGTGTTTAGCATATCGAGCCAAAATTTTTGTGCTTCGCCCCGTTCGTAGCCGCTATCCGTCCACCGCTTAACAAAATCCTTCGCCGCTTTTTTCTGTTCCGCTTCCGTCATAACGCTTGCTCCTTTTTGGGGCTTTGCCCCAAACCCTAACAGGGCGCCGCCCTGCACCCGCCAAAGGAGCTTCGCCCCTCCGGACTCCCTTAAAAAAAATTCGATGTTTTTGCCTTAAATCCTGCATATTTAAAGAGTTTCACCAAACATCAAAAAAGGGTTTAGCCTTTCGGCTAAACCCTTGAAATTTCTGGTGCGCCCGGCGTGATTCGAACACGCGACCCACGGCTTAGAAGGCCG
>JAFXOC010000391.1 GCA_017529085.1 Selenomonadaceae bacterium
CTTACATTTGCCACAATTTCATCGGTAAATTCATCGCCGTCAGTCGAAAAAGTATAAACATAAACTTCAAAATCGTCCCTATTGTATTTGGTAAAGAGGGGACGGATAAAATTTTTCAGCGAAGATTTTTTTGCGTATGGCAGGAGATAGCCTATTCGTATTTTATCATGGGCAAAATTTCGGGGCGAAAATTTTTCCACATCCGCAAAAAGATTTTCGTAAGCCGTAAGCTTATCATAAAGTTCTTTTGTGTTAATATCTTGCAGATAATGCAATATAAAAATATAGCTTGACAAATGCCAGCGTTGCGCTCGCAAAAATCTGTCTTTCATCGCCGCGTCAAAATAAGCTGCTGCGGCTCTCTTTGCGTCCCCCATAACTTTAAACGCACCGCCGAAAAGTTCCGCAATCTTAAAGCCTTCGTTTGTCATGATTTCGTCGTATGATTCAGCCTTTCTCAGAACGGCTATGGCTTCATCGCATTCCCCGTCGTCTATCTGTTTTTCCGCCTTTTCCAAAACAGTCATGCGCCTATCTCCCTCAAATACCTTTTAAGCGCGTCTTTCCAATCGGGAAGTCGCGTAAAGCCGTTATAGTCAAGAGATTTTTTGCTGAGTCTGGAATTTTTCGGACGCGCTGCAGGAGTGGGATATTCCTCGGTTTTTATGGGTATGACTTTGGTATTTTTCCCCGCTAATTTAAAAATCTCCTCGGCAAATTCCGCCCATGAGCAAATTCCTTCGTTAGTGGCGTGATAAACTCCGTATTTATTCGTTTTTATCATGTCCGCCAAAAGTTTTGCCAAATCATAAGTATATGTGGGCGAACCTGTTTGATCCGCGACGACTCGAAGTTCTTCATGTGTCTGCGCCAACCGTAGCATGGTTTTTACAAAATTTTTGCCGTTCACCCCAAAAACCCAAGATATGCGCACTATAAAATATTTCTCCAAAATTTCCTTTACGGCCTCTTCGCCCATAAGTTTTGATTTTCCGTAAGCGTTGAGCGGCTTTTTTTCATCGTAAGTTTCGTAAAAATTATCCCCATCCCCGGGGAAAACGTAATCCGTGCCGATATATACAAATTTTGCGTCTAATTCCTGGGCAATTTTCGCCAAATTGCGAGTTCCCTCGCCGTTTACCGCAAAGGCAATTTCGCTTTCTTCTTCCGCCTTGTCCACGGCGGTGTAAGCCGCCGCATGAATTATAACGTCGGGCTTAAACCCCAAAACAACTTCCCTCATTTTTTGATAATCCGTTAGTGAAAAATCCTTCCTCCCCGCCTCAAAAACTTCTATATTTTCGCTTTTTAACACCCTGCAAACATCAAACCCCAACTGCCCCGTAACTCCCGTAACCAATACTTTCATACTCCGCCTCCTTGTTGATAAAAATACTTCTTTCTTTAATTTTTAGCGCATTGCCAATTCTTCTAAAAACCATTCGGAAAACGCGACTCCCTCAGGTTGAAACCGAAAATTCCCTTTTACTTTACCTCTTAATCCGCAAGCCGCAAACGCTTCGTCCGCATTTTCGAGCATTGGAACGTCTATGAAGCTGTCTCCCGCGGCGTAGACAAAATTTGCGTTTAATCTCTCTTTAAGCCGTAATAAAGCCGCGCCTTTGGAAAGTTTGGGCGGAAAAAGGTAAATCTTTCTGCCAGTTGCCTCCACTTTCAAGTTTGTTTGCAACGAAAGCTCGTTTTTTATCCCTTCAACATCTGCGCCTTCTCCGCAATATAAAAATAAAAAGCTTTCGTCCACTATGCGGGTTTTAATATATTTGCCCGATTCAGACCGGATTTTAAGCTGTTTTTGCAATTCCGCCCGCCATGGATCTATAATTTCTTTGGTTTCCTTTAGCCATATATCGTCAGAAAGTTTATCGTTTAAAAGTATCGCTCCGTTGGCGACTACGGCGTACTTAGGCTTTAAATCAAAAGGCCAGTCTATCCTCTCATACTGTTCCGTAGAACGAGTTGTTACGGGGACAAATATTAATTTTTCTTCGATTTCTTTAAGTAAATGAATGGCTTTTGGCGTCATAAAGCTCTGTTTTACGCCTTTATTGATTTCTACGCAGATATCTTCGTCTTTTTTGCGTTTGTTTGAAACAAAAAGAGTATTGTCTAAGTCGCAAGCGAATAAAATCTTTTTCATATCAGTTATCTGCCAGAGATTGAATCAGCCCGCAGGCAAGATAATTTTTCAGCGGGTATTTCTCAACCTCCACTCCTTTCTCCGCCGCCAATTCGTAAAGATGCCCCAATCGCTCATAATCGTTTAAACTGTATACCAAAAGTTTTCGCGGCATCCTTCTTAAAAGCACGCGGGTAGCTTCTCCTATGCCTGGTTTTATCAAATTTATGTCGGCGATGCCAAAATCTGCGGCGATTTTCAACACTTCTTCCATGCCGGTATTATTAGCGGAAACTTCTCCGTTTACCGCCCCGACTGCCCCACATAGTAAAGGCGCATTTCCATAAGCCCCCCTCTTAGAGGGGGGGAGGGGGGAGCTCAAGAACTCTTTTTCGATAGCGTCGATAAATTGATAGGTTAAATCTTTTGAGGCAAGCTCGCTATAAAAAGCCGCCCCGTGAAAATCATTTTCGCCTATAATATCTTTTCGATAAAACGTGCGGCTTAACAGCCCCGATACCGTGGAATTTAAACAGGAACTCGCTATCAAAAAATCTTCCCTTGTTCCGTATATGTCCGTAATATACGCAGGGTCAGACAAAACCGCCAGTTTATCGTTTACTCTCGGATAATCCTTCATCGCAGACGTCAATTCCCGCTGTATTGCGCCTTTACCGATCCAACCGTCCACAAATTGAATACTCTCCCTTTTGTGTCGCGACAAGATGTAATTCACGGCGTTTTTGTCTATCCCTCTGCCGCGTATAATGGATATTGTATAATGACAAGGTTTGATTCCGTAAAATTTTTCAAGATAACGCTTTATCAAAACGCCGATTGAGGTTCCGGCTCTGGCTAGGGAAACTAAAGTTATGTTGTCGCCCTTTGATGAATATATCTTGTCGCAAACTCCTGCCACAGCTTCCGCCGTTATTTTTGCAAAACGCGCTAAAGCCTCGTAATACGCCTTCATGTATTTTTCGCTTGGCTCGTATTCTATGGGGAGCATCTCGGAATAATGTCTGCCGGCTTGAATTAACCTCTCGCGTTCTTCCGTGTTTTGTGGCTGTACCAAGCCCGTAATGTCTTTTAAAAGTATGATAACGTCTTCTTTACGATATGTGCCGAACATAAAAACTCCTAATTTTTTACACCGTAGATATCGCCTAAAATTTTAATTCGCCTTGCCCATTTGCCATGGGTTTTCACCTCGTTCATGCGATTTCCCGCGACGCTTTTTTCGACTCCCAATTTACCTTCGCTCCAGTTTAATATTTGCGCTGCGTCTTCGTAATCGGCCTTGGAAACTCGCAAACTATCGTATATCAGAGGAAGCTGTGAAGGATGAATGGCTGTTTTCCCGATAAAGCCGTTAATTCTGTCCAGTTCAAGCTCGCGTTTCAGTCCCATAGCCCAACTATCCTTGTTATTGTCGCCAAAATATTCCCACACAGGTCCGGATACCGTATAATCGGCGGCGAAAACGTTAAGTATGTCAATCAAAATGTCTCGAACAACTCCAACATCGTAAACGGTGGAATGAATAGGACGGCGAAGCCCGTATAAATTGCTGAAGTCGTTGCCGCCGACTCTTACGTTTAGGACAAAATTTTTAAATCCATCCAACATATTTTTTAATTCTTCAAGAATTTTTCGTCTTTTTGCGACCTTTGCGAGCATGGCGCTCTCTAAAACCGGCATAATGTATATCGTACGCTCGGTTGAAGCATTGATCGCTTTTATGGCGTTCAAATAAGCGGCAGCGTTGCCTAAATCGAATTTTGGCAAAATATATCCGGTTAGCGTTTGTTGCGCATTGCCTAAAAATTGTGCGACATGGCGCAAATGCTCGGGAGAACGTACTCTTACAAAGAGTAGAGGATTGTCTTCGCTATTGTTTTCATACAACGGACAAAGTTCCTCCAAAATAAATTTAAGTTCCGTCTCCGCTTCGCCCAGACTCTCGTCTAATATTGCGTCTTCCAAGCATAACGCAACGGAGGTCAAATATGGCACGCCATTGTTTTTTATTTTTTCGATAATGTTTTCCTGTAGCGCAGGCATATACAAAAGCCCGCCAACTCTATATTTTAAATAATCTCTGTCTTTCAAACCGCGCTTCCTTTCAAAATCTTCCACAACTATATCGCTTCCCGTTAAAAGAAATGTGAAAAACGGCAGAGGAGTTTTCCGATATATTGTATCATATATTGAGATTTTGACAATGTTTTATGAGAAATATTGTCAAAATTGTTTCAAACTCTCCCACCGCCCTTCGGGCACCTTCCTCTATGAGGGAGGTACGGACGGAAGTGGGGAGATTGTTTTTTCTCCCATTTTACCTTATAATTACGGTAGATATAATATATTAAAAGGAGAAGTTATGCTTGAATTTATAATAGGCCGCGCAGGCGCGGGGAAAAGTTACCGCGTGTTAAACGAAATCGGCAAAAAACTAAAAAGGGAACCGTTGGGCGCGCCGATTTTTTTGTTGCTTCCGGAGCACATGACTTATAAGACGGAACGCGAACTTTTGGAGATAGTGGGGAAGGGATTTTTTAGAGCGAACGTTTACGGTTTCAGACGATTTGCCCGTTCGGTACTCTTAAAGGTAGGAGGATTAAATTTACCCAGAATTTCCGATGTGGGGCGGAATTTGCTTTTAAAGAATATACTTAGGAAAAACGGGGACAATTTGGAATTTTTCTCCCGTTCCGCAAAGAAACGGGGATTTTCGGGGGCTTTATCGGACGCTATCGCGGAGATAAAAAGCTATAGGCTGACGGCTGGAGACTTAAAATCTGCGAGCGACGAGGTAAACGACGAAACGCTGAGCGCAAAACTTAGGGATTTGGCGCTTTTAACGGACGAATTTCAAAAGTCAATGGAGGGGCGCTATAACGATAACGAGGATGTTTTGACGGAGCTTATACGTCGTATGCCGCAAGCCGATTTTTTACGCGGAGCGGAGGTTTACGTCGACGGCTTTATCTTCTTTAACCCCAACGAAAAAGAAATTCTGCGGGGGCTCATGAAATACGCAAAATCCCTTCATGTGACTCTCCCCATGGACGCAAATTTAAACGCCTTTGAAAACACGAGGGAAACGGGACTGTTCAACCGCAGCTTGCTTACCATGCGCGAACTCAAGAAAATCGCCGAAGAAGAAGGCTTGGATATCGCAGTTACAAAACTTTTCAACAAC